>NZ_DDYV01000349.1:0-5078 GCF_002348205.1 Desulfobacter sp. UBA2225
GCGGGAGAAGGGCAGGCTTTGCAAATAAACGCTGCCGTGTCCTTCCAATGTGGCCAGAAACAACCCTTCGCCGCCGAAAAACATGGATTTAAGTCCGCCTGCCCGCTGGATGTCATATTGAATCCCCTGAGAAAAGGCCACAATGCAGCCGGTATCCACCATCAGCCTTTCGCCGTTCAGCTCTTTTTTAACGATGGTGCCGCCGGCATGAACAAACGCCATGCCGTCACCTTCCAGGCGTTGAAGAATAAATCCTTCGCCGCCGAAGAAACCGGTCCCAAGTTTCCGGTTAAAGGCAATGGAAACTTTTGTGCCAAGGGCTGCGCACAAAAACGCATCTTTCTGGCAGGTCAGCTGTCCGCCGATGGCGGCCATGTCAACGGGAATAATTTTTCCGGGATAGGGCGCGGAAAAGGCCACTCGTTTTTTGTCATGTGCCTGGTTGGTGAAATGGGTCAGAAACAGGCTTTCACCGGTGAGCGCCCGTTTGCCTGCGCTAAAGAGCTTGCCCATAAGCCCTTTGTCCGCTTCAGAACCGTCCCCCATTTTTGCTTCAAATGCGATGCCCTGCTCCATCCAGTTCATGGCACCGGCCTCGGCAATCACCGTTTCGCCGGGATCCAGCCCCACCTCAACGGCCTGCATGTCATCCCCGAAAATTTCGTAATCCACTTCATGGCATTGCATCGGTTACCTCCTTTAAGCCTATTATGATGAAAGATTCCGCCTTGTTGGACAGGCAGGTAATGTTTTTGATATGAAACGCAGTATATCAGATATATCTGTTCTTTTTCCATTAAAAAGTCATCCAAAATATAATTGGGGGTCACAGTAAAATTCAATTTTACTGTGACCCCCAATTATTGGCGGAGAAGGAGAGATTCGAACTCTCGGTACAAGTTTCCCCATACACTCGCTTAGCAGGCGAGCACCTTCGGCCACTCGGTCACTTCTCCACATTTTTTTTTGGCGGAGGAGGTAGGATTCGAACCCACGAGGCTTTAACACCTAACGGTTTTCAAGACCGCCGCCTTCAGCCGCTCGGCCACTCCTCCAAAATTTAACCCGATTAATATAACATCTTGACACCGGCGGGTCAATTAAAAAGTTTGTTTAATTCCGGGAATGATTTAAGGGATAGATTTAAATTATTGACACGGGAATTGGTTGGGCTATATTAAGAAGTTTCAAGTTAATGGATGATAACAGGAGAATCCAATGAAACAGAAAATCAGGTTTGAAAAAAATATAGAGGACAATATACTGACTGTCCTTGAATCTGCAGAGGTGGATCCCGGTGTAATTCTGCTTTTGCATGAAGAAGACTATGCCCTTGACGTCATTAGTGCTGCATGCAAAGATGGCTTTCAGGCGTTTCTTAACGTATTTCGCCGTCGCAGTTTTTTCCCCACCAGGGAGCTGTCCGAAAAGTTGTTTGAAAATGCTACTGAATTTTTTGCCGATCCTGAATCGGATAAGATGGTCATTGAGCATAATGATGTGGACACATTGCCCGGCGAAGAGGATTTTTCCCTTGAAGAAGATGATGTGGAGCTGGATGCACTGTTAGATGAAGATGGGGACACCAAGGAAGACGAGATGAAAGAAATTGATTCCGAGGACGATACGCCTAGATTCACCCCTGAAGATACCTCTGAACACGAGAATTAATCCTTTATGAAAACAAAAATTAGAACCATGCTCCTGGATGCGGCTGGTACTGCCTTCGAAAAGGGCTTGCTGCCTTCCAACCAGGTGCCTGAATTTGAAGTTGAAACCCCTAAACATGAAGGCCAGGGCGATTTTTCAACCAATTTTGCCATGGTGTCGGCAAAATTGCAGAAAATGGCCCCGGCAAAGATCGCCAAAAGTCTTGTTGAGGCCATTTCCGACACTCCCCACACCCCTTTGGGCTCTGTAGTGGAAAAAATAGAGGTGGCAGGCCCCGGATTCATTAATTTTTTTTTATCCCCCGGGGCCTGGCACCCGGTGGTGGACCAAGTGCTGAAGCAGGATGCAACCTTTGGCGCGTCTGCCATAGGCAGTGGGAAACGTGTCCAGGTTGAATTTGTATCGGCTAATCCAACAGGTCCGCTTCATGTGGGGCACGGTCGGGGGGCTGCTGTGGGGGATGCCGTCGGCAATATCCTTTCCTTTGCAGGTTTTGATGTGCAAAAGGAATATTATATTAATGACTCCGGCCGCCAGATCAGAACCCTTGGCACATCAGTGTGGTTGCGGCTGCAACAGATCCAGGGAAAAACCGTGGATTTTCCCCAGGACTGCTACCAGGGGGACTATATCCGCGACATTGCCAAAGAGGTGCGTGATGCCCGGGGAAAAGACCTTGCTGATACCGATGAAAAACAGGGCGTTGAGATCTGTGCCCGATTTGCCGCCGGTAAAATTCTGGCCGGTATCCGGTCCGATTTAGATGATTTCGGTGTCCGGTTTGACAACTGGTTCAGCGAGCAAAGCCTTTATGATTCGGGTCGGGTCCAGACAGCCATTGAAAATTTTAAAGAAAAAGACCTGATCTATGAAAAGGACGGGGCTCTTTGGTTCCGTACTGAAAAATTCGGGGATGAAAAGGACCGGGTGGTGGTGCGCAATAATGGACTGACCACCTATTTTGCATCGGACATCGCCTATCATGACGAAAAGTACGAGCGCGGGTTTGATCGTGTCATTGATGTATGGGGGGCCGATCACCATGGATATATCAAGCGTATTGATGCGGCTGTGGTGGCCACGGGACGAAAGAGCGAACAATTTGATGTAATTCTGGTCCAGCTGGTCAATTTACTGCGGGACGGAAATCCCGTGCAGATGTCCACCCGGGCCGGAGAGTTTGTGACGCTTAAGGATATTGTGGACGAGGTGGGAAAGGATGCTGCACGGTTCATGTTTTTAAGCCGCAGTTATGATTCAGGGCTTGATTTTGATTTGGAACTGGCCAAAAAAAAGAGTGCGGATAATCCTGTTTATTATGTGCAGTACGTCCATGCCCGGATTACCGGAATTTTAAACAAGGCAAAGGATGAAGGACTTATTGACCAGATTGACTTCAACGCCGGTAGCAACCTTGAAAAACTTCTGGCCGAAGAGGAACTCAAGCTGATTAAGCACATGGCCGCTTTCCGGGAACAGGTGGAAAAAAGTGCGGAAACCCTTCATCCCCATGTGGTTTTCACCTACCTGATGAGCCTTGCTTCGGCCTTTCATGCCTACTATAACCGGCATAAGGTTATCATGGAAGATAGATCGCTGTCCCTGGCCAGGCTTTCTCTGGTTCTGGCAGTTAAAAAAGTGATCCGTAACGGGTTGACCCTTTTAGGTGTCTCTGCCCCTGAAAGAATGTAGGAGGATTTAAGATTCGTGGTGTTGGGACATATGGCTGGTATCTTTTAATCGGGATCTGGATGTTTGGTATTGGCGTTTTTGTAGGCAGAGGTTCAAGTCCTGTCCTGTTTGAAACCCGACCTTTCCAGGAACGCCTTGGCCGAATGGTGAGTGAGCGTTCTGCCAAACTGCCTAAAAAGGAAAAAATAGATCTTAAATTTTATGATGTCCTTGACGAGCCGGTCTCCTATCTGATCAAAGAAAAAACAGATGATTCCGGAGAAATTACCCCGGGCCGGGAAACCGGGAAATCAGCTTCGATAGAGCCGATACCCAATACTCCCCAGGCTGAAAAGATTCCTGTCAAGCTCAGTAAAAAACTGGCCACCTGGTATTCTGCCGGGCAGGGTGAAGACAATGGTGATGCCCCGGCACCACTACTTAAAAAGAGTGCTTCGGTAAAAACAGATACAAAAACCAGTGAAAACCGGACTGTGATCCCGCCTGCCCCTAATGTTTTAAAATCAAAAAAACAAACAGGTAAAAAAACAGATGCGGTTTCCAAAGAAACCAGGCCCGATAGCGGGGCGCCGGTATCGACCCATGGTGCATACACCATTCAGGTTGCGTCATATAAGGATTTAAATGATGCCTTATCCCGGATGGCTCTTTTGAATAAAAAGGGGATTACCTCCTACCGGGTCAGTGTGACGATCAACGGGGTGACCTGGCACCGGATCAGGACCGGCTCTTTTCCCGGTCAGGAAGAAGCCGGGGCCCGGCTGGCAAAGCTTGCCGGTTCAGGTGTTAACGGTATCGTCATAAAAAAGGAATAAAAATGAAAATATCACAGCAGGAAGTGGAAAAAATAGCCCATCTGGCCCGGCTGGATGTGGATGATGAACTCAAGGAGACCCTGGCAGGACAGCTCAGTGATATCCTGGATTATATTGATGCTCTCAAGGATGTGGATGTTGACGGGGTGACACCGGTATCAGGGGCGGCATTCATGAATAATGTGCTCCGAGAAGACGAGGAAAAACCGTCCCCGGGCCCGGATGTGACCCTGGCCAATGCACCGGAACGTGACCAGGACTTTTATGTGGTGCCAAGAGTGGTAAAGTAGCCCCCAAAAAAAGCGTAAGGAACTAAAATGAATCTGCATACCCTGACCATTGCCCAGGCCAAAGATCTTCTGGACAAAAAGGAAATATCTTCCGTTGAACTGACACGGGCCTTCCTTGACCGTATTGATAAATATGACAACACTATTTCAGCATTTATTACTGTTGATCCGGATCTTGCCCTGGAACAGGCTCAACAGGCGGACCGGATTATTGCCAAAGGGGAGAACCAGGCTTTTACCGGGATACCCGTGGCCTTAAAAGATGTTTTATGTACAAAGGGGGTGAAGACCACCTGTGCATCTAAAATTCTTGAAAATTTTGTGCCCCAATACGATGCCACGGTGGTGGAAAAATTTAAAGCCCAGGATGCCGTGCTGATCGGTAAGGCCAATATGGATGAATTTGCCATGGGTTCTTCCACCGAAAATTCAGCCTTTTTTGTTACCCGCAATCCCTGGAACACGGACTATGTCCCTGGCGGCTCATCCGGCGGATCTGCCGCTGCTGTGGCGGCCCGGTTCTGTTCCGGGGCCGTGGGCACGGACACGGGCGGTTCCATCCGCCAGCCCGCCTCCCATTGTGGTGTGGTGGGCCTGAAACCCACCTATG
>NZ_DDYV01000349.1:5193-5440 GCF_002348205.1 Desulfobacter sp. UBA2225
TGTTCAAGGAGCAAGGTCTTTCCGGAATGACCGCAGGCATACCCAAGGAATTTTTAAGCCTTGAAGGCATTGATCCTGACGTCAAAAAAATGTTTGAAAACGCCCGGAAAACCCTGGAGGGGTTGGGCGTTGACATTAAAGAGATCTCCCTGCCCCATACCAATTATGCGGTGGCTGCCTATTATATCATTGCCCCTTGTGAAGCCAGTGCCAATCTGGCCCGGTTCGACGGGGTGAGATACGGGGT
>NZ_DDYV01000347.1:0-961 GCF_002348205.1 Desulfobacter sp. UBA2225
GGGAGTAGAAGGCCTTGGTGGAGGCAACGGACATTTCAATGTCCCTGCCGGAACTGGTGTACAATACCCCGTCCACCTTGAAAGTCAGATCTGAATCCCTGCGGTTGACAATGGCAAGGCTTCTGCCACCGTGGGCCCGAACCATGTCCACGGTCCGGTTGGTGTCCGTGGTGGTGCCGGACTGGCTGATGGCCACAACCAGCGCGTTTTCCATGGCTCTGGTGTTTTCACCTTTGCCGCCGATGCTGAACCCGGAAAGCTCAGATGCTTTATGTGCACGAATGTCAATGGATTTACCCCCAAGGTAATGGGTGAGAAGATCCGCACATCCCTGGGCTGCAATGCCCGCTGTCCCCTGGCCGATGAAAAATATTTTTTTAATTTTTCCGGACCGTAAATCTTCTTCCAGGTCCGGCGGAATAATTGTCCTGTCCAGATTAACCTTGAGAAGTCCTGAACCGGGATTCTTTTTGAATTTGTTTTCCAGTGTTTTTTCAACGGAGAGCGGGGATTCAGATATCTCCTTGAGGAAATAGTGGTTATACCCCTGGCGGTCAATATCCCGGGAGGTGATTTGGCTTTCGAGCACATCATCCCGGGTCAGGGTGATGGGCTGCTTATCATAGTAAAAGGAGCGCACCCCTTCAATACCGCCGGCACCCTCCTGGTCCAGGACCACGATCTGCCCCTTTTCTTCGCCCTTGAGTTTGATGTAGTGGCGGGTCTCCTCCACCACACCGTACAATTCAGATGCTGCGATGTAATGGTCCGGGGCAAGCCCCACAAAAATGGCCTGTCCACTGCCTTTCTGCGCCAGAAACAATTTGCCCGGGGCAAGATCTGTGTGCATGGAAATGGCATGGGACCCCTCAAATTCATTGACAGCCAGGCGGAAAGCATCTTCAATGGGCGCGCCCGTTTTCAGATGGTGTTCAATCTGCAACGGGATCAATTTGGTATC
>NZ_DDYV01000347.1:1004-4138 GCF_002348205.1 Desulfobacter sp. UBA2225
GCAGACATGGATGATACCGCTTCGGGGTATCTTGGTATCTGTGGGTGTATTGTCCAAAGGATGGCAGTTGGCTTCGGTGATATCACCTATGGATGCCCATCTTGTATGGGCCGAGACCGATGACGTCAACGGTGAAAATTCGGCAAGAGCCTGGAGTATGGGGTCTTTTTTAATCTGATTCCTGATAAAGGCGATGTTGTCGCCAAGGGCACCTATCTCTGCGGCAAATTTGTATACAAAACAGATGGTAATACGGTTCTGGGAACCTGGACCGCTAACTTCATTAATTGAGATGGTGTTGTTTGACAGGATTTGTCGGTTTCTTCTGCTTTCCAAATCTTTGTCGAGCCCACTTTTTTCAAGAACTCTTTTATATTTTGAAAATTCTTTTTCATCCAGGGTGCACAGCACTGAAATGCCTGCCGAATCGCGTCCTCTGACCTCCAGGCGGTCAAGGCTGTTGAGTACGGCATTGATCCGCTTAAAAAGCGCTATCCCTGCCGGGTTGTTTTGTTTCTCTATGCCCGGGGCCAGATTCGCAATGGCCTCAATATTGTCAATAATCTCTTTTTTCAGACACCAGGCGATATCCTTGAGCCGGTCAATATAATTTGCGGCAATCTCCACCTCGGGGGTGGATAGGCCGGCAGTGGCAGATTTGAAATCCCGGACTTCATTCGTAAGAATTTTTTCAATATCCTTGGCCATGCCGGACAATTTGCGGGTTTTTTCCCGNNTTATAAAACAGGGAGGCAAAACTCGTTTCCTGCTTAAGGTTCTGGGCATGGTCAAACAGGGTGGATAAAAAGTCTGCGCCACCCAGGTAATCTTTTGAAACCATAGGGGTTTTGCCTTTGGACAGCAGGCTAAGACGATTTTGTGAAAGAGTTTCAATGCCCTTGGACAAGGACTCCAGATCATTTTCACAGGCAGGCCCTTTAAATGCCACAAGGGCACAGATCCCGCAGCCCAGGGTGCAGCCGGTGTCGGGGAAAAAAAGTAGGGTGTTTTCCTTAACCGATGACAGCGGTTTGCCCATGTCCACATTTATCTTTGCAATGTGTTTAAGATAATTAAAAAGTTGTGCTGAAAGATTGTCCTGGCATTTCATATGTAGCCTCCATATAGCGCTATGTCCTATGCGGACACAACAAAGAATGAAACCATAACCAACCGATATATAAAACTAAATGAGCGCCGCTGGCGCTTCATCCTCTACTCTCTTGTTTCTTGTCTCTATTTTCTTGGGTGGGGGCGCTGAAATAGGTTTTCAGCATATTTTTTGCGTGGATGCTTGCCCGGGTCCCGATATATTTGCCGTGACCCACCACCACGGCGACAATTAAAGTACGGTTTGTCACTTTATGCTGTCCGAATCCCGCAAACCAGTCATATCGAATGGTATGCTCTTTGTTGGACAGGGAGCCGGTTTTCCCTCCGATCACAAGATCGGATAACACGTCATCCCGTGAATACCCAACGAAGCGTTTCCTGGCTGTACCGCTCGATATGGTTTTTTCCATTAATCTCATCATGGTTTCGGCTGTTTGGGGACTGAAAGGTGTTTTATATATCTCTTTGGTGCTTTTGTAAATCAGGTCTCCGTTTGAAATTGATATGCTGTCAACAAGGCGGGGTACAAGGATGTTCCCATTGTTCACCGCCGCTGAAACCATTGCCGCGGCAAATACCGGTGAAATAAGGGTGTCCCGGTTAAATCCGCTCCCAAGTTCTGCTATATGGTAATCAGAGCCGGTGGTGTCAAAATGGGGGGCCGGGAAATCAAAATCAGTATCCGGGCTCTGATTAAAACCAAATTTTTGGGCAATATCGTTAAGTGCCTCTTTGCCAAGGGTAATTTGCCCGAGTTTGCCGAATACCGGGTTAATAGATTCGGCAAAAGCGGTCTCCAGGGAAACCTTATTGGTATATTTGCCTTTCTGGTTTGCTAACTGCTGTTGGTACAGGGTGTGTTTTCTGCCGGTGAAATAAAGGGGGGTCGTGGCGGTATAATTTAATTTTTCCACGGCAGCAGATGCGGTGACAATTTTGAAAATGCTGGCAGCCGGATAGTCGGCCAGTGTGCAGGGGTTTACGGTCGGATCGTTCGGATCAAACCCTGCCATGGCTTTTATGAATCCGGTATCGGCATCCATGGCGACCATGCCGATAAGTTCGGGCTTTCCCCGGTCCAATGTCTTCAAATAGTTCAGTGTTCTGATCAGTTCTTCCTGAAGGCCTGTATCCAGTTGGGTGTGGATGGTAAATGCCCCGGAAGGGCAGTCCGCAAATAATACGTCTGTTTTTGAATTGAGAATATCAATGTTTTGGATCAGGGCTTTGACTTGGGATTTCCCAAGGTGCTTGGGCGGGGCCGGCTCACTGACAATTTTGTCCGGTTTTTCGGGAAGCGGTCGATCACTTAATTTGGAAACCGTGTTCACTCCAAACCAGAGCAACACTGCGGCTGCAACACCAAGACAGAGAACCCTTCTCATTTGGCGTATTCGCTTGGCCATGGCCTGTTTCTTTTTTAGCTCAATATAGTCTGTCTGAAGTTCTCGCCAGGAACGATGTGTTTTAATGGAATGCAAAAGCTGATCTCAAAATATCAATATGTTTGAATGGTGGACTATTTAACCTGGCCACCGGGCTTCGAACTACCGTTGAATCCGGAAAGAACAAGGTCTTTTTTCACACTTGCCGCAAGCACCATGCCCTCGGACAATTCTCCCATAAGTTTCACGGGTTTCAGGTTGGCGACAACAATGACCTCTTTGCCCACCACCTCTTCGGGTGTGTAGGATTTGCCTATGCCTGCCACGATCTGCCGGGTCTGGGTGCCTAAATCCACTTGAAGTTTAAGTAATTTGTCCGATTTCTCAATACGTTCAGCAGAGANNAATCTTGCCGGCTCTTAAATCTATTTTGGAAAAATCATCAATGGTGATTTCTTCTTTTAATGCCGGTTTGAGCGGTTTGGGTGCAGGGAGTTCAGCCGCTTTTTTTTCAACGTCCACCCGGGGAAAAAGAATCTGGGGCGTTGCCAGAGTAATGCCGCAAGGCATCTGACCCCAGGGCCGGATGGCATCAAGGGTGAAAAACCCTTTTTCAGGCAGCTCAAGGCCAAGGGC
>NZ_DDYV01000095.1:0-3806 GCF_002348205.1 Desulfobacter sp. UBA2225
TGTCCCACGGTCAGTGGCTGCTGGTCACTCTTACAGCCGGTACCGGCGGCAGTATGCTGGCCATTGGATCTGCGGCAGGCGTGGCCCTTATGGGAACAGCCAGAGGAACCTATACTTTTGAGGCGCATTTGAAATGGACCCCTGTCATCGCCCTGGGGTATGTTTTAAGTATCCTGTGTCATCTTGTCCTTAACAAAGCCGTGATGTGAACAAAGACCTTCGTGGACTGCTTCCGGAGCTTGACGTTTTCCTCCATGGGGTTAACTATGTAATCCCTTCATGGAAAGAGATATCCTTTTTCTGGGGATATCCACCTCAAGAACACGAACGTTGACCTGCTGCCGTACTTTGACAACCTCATTGGGATCTTTGACAAACCGGTCAGCCAGCTGGCTGATATGAACAAGGCCGTCCTGGTGCACCCCGATATCCACAAAAGCCCCGAACGCCGTGACATTGGTTACAATGCCCGGGACAACCATGTCCTGCACCAGGTCTTTGATTTCATGGATATTTTTGTCGAAGGAGAATGCCTGGAGCCGCTGTCTCGGGTCCCGGCCCGGGGCTGCCAGTTCGGCAAGGATGTCCTTTAGCGTAGGAATGCCTATGGTCGCCGTTACATAGGGGGAAAGGTCGATGCTTTGTCCCGGGGCTTTTGTTGTCATCATATCTTCCACACGGCAGCCAAGGTCCTTGGCCATCTGTTTGACAACGGGGTAGGACTCGGGATGAATGCCGCTGCGGTCCAGGGGATTTTTTCCGTTTTGGATTCTTAAAAATCCTGCGGCCTGTTCAAATGCTTTTTTGCCCAGGCGGGGCACCTTGAGAAAATCGGTTCTGGATGTAAATGCGCCGTTTTCGTCCCTGTATTTGACCATGTTGGCGGCGATTCCGGCATTCAGGCCGGATACCCGGGATAAAAGCTGCTTTGAGGCTGTGTTGGCTTCCACACCCACCTGGTTGACACATGACACCACCACATCGTCCAGGGCTGTCTGGAGCATGTTCTGGTCCACATCGTGCTGATACTGTCCCACCCCGATGGATTTGGGCTCCACCTTGACCAGTTCTGCCAAGGGGTCCATGAGCCGTCTGCCGATTGAAACAGCCCCCCTGACCGTGATGTCGTGGTCCGGGAACTCATCCCTGGCGGTTTCGGAAGCGGAATAAATGGACGCCCCGCTTTCATCCACCATGATCACATCCACATCTTCGTGCAGAGTCAGCTCCCTGATGAAGCTTTCGGTTTCCCTGCCTGCCGTCCCGTTGCCCACGGCGATGGCCCGGATTTTGTACCGGTTGACAAGTTCGGGGATAAGCTGTGAAGCGGTTTGTTTTCCGTTTGGGGTGTGTGGATGGATCACATCATGGTGAACCAGCTTTCCCGTGGCATCCAGGCAGGCGATTTTGCACCCGGTGCGGAACCCCGGATCAATCGCGAGTACGGGTCTGCCGCCAAGGGGAGGGGAGAGGAGCACCTGTCGCAGATTGTCCGAGAAAACGGCGACTGCCTTTTCATCGGCCTTTTGTTTGAGCATCCGCAAGGCCTCATTTTCAATGGATTTGGACAGCAGGCGTTTGTATGCGTCTTCGGCGGCCGCAAGGATCTGCTCTCGGCTGCCGGGGCAAATCTTTCTTTTGCCCGGGTAAATGCCATGGATGATATTCAAAGCTTTTTCTTCATCGGGCAGAACATGAACACGCAGAATTTTTTCCCCGGCTCCCCTGAGCATCGCAAGTATACGGTGGGACGGTGCTTTAAATGCCGGCTCCTCCCAGTCAAAATAGTCCTTGAACTTGGCCCCGTCTTCATCTTTGCCCTTGATAACAGTCGCGTGGATCATGGCGGTTTTGATAAACAGATCCCTGATTTCTGACCGGATTGTCGCATCTTCGTTAATGATTTCGGCAATGATATCCCTGGCACCGGCCCATGCCTCTTCCGGGTTTGCCACATCAGGCCCGATAAATTTGCTTGCTTCTTTTTGAAGGTTGATGCCGGTTTTAGGTTCCAGAATCATCATGGCGAGGGGTTCCAGCCCCTTTTCCCGGGCAATTGTGGCACGGGTCCGCTTTTTGGGCCGGTACTTTTCGTACACATCCTCCAGCCGGGTCATGGCGTCTGCATTCTCAATCTGCCGCCCCAGCTCTTCGGTATAAAGCTGCCGTTCCTCCAAAGATTTGATAATTGCCTGTTTTCTGGCTTCCAGCGCTTTCAACGCCGTTGCCCTGTCCCGAATATCAGATATGGCCACCTCATCCAGGCTGCCTGTGCGCTCTTTTCTGTATCTTGCTATAAAAGGCACTGTGGCCCCCTGGTCCAGTAGATCCAGAACTGCTGCCACCTGATTTTCTTTCAGGCCGGTATCCCGGCTTATCGTTATTTTGATATTCATGCAGTTTTTATTTAAAAGTTCCAGTAAGTTGTTAAATGACTATCATGTTTTGTTGTGGGTTGAGCCTGGGTGTTGATAGTCCAGGTCAGGCCATGGCTGTTATTACAGCGGACCAGAGCAAAAAGTCAATGGATAGGATATCGGAGGCGGGGTAATCGCATTTGAGGGTCTGAACACGAACTTGGAGTGACAAACGCCCTCCTCAGTTACTATCGGTAATGGTTGAGCTTATCCAGCCTCTTTCTGTGCCGGCTTGGGAAAAGATTTCAGGTCGTTTAAACTATTACCGACAAATTTTAGTAGTTTTATAGACGAAATGTATAAAATTTCATACACATGGTCAATTCAAGAATTAACATACAGGCTGGATTCCTTCCCGATTCTCCGGCTCGACATCCGATGGCCATAGTATCATATAGTCGATTGCAGAAGCTGGCTCAAATATCAAAATATTAAGCCTGACCCCATTAATATCTTGAGTCAAACCCAACATCCCAATAAATTTCAGACAATGGCAATTCACAATTAACTGACTCCATTTTTAGAATCCGGTCTGTACCTTTGTATGAACGGTATAGCCAGGCATCATCACTGCGTGTATATTGTTCAACACGACACTCTTTTTGGGAAACAAGGATATATTCTTGAAGCGTGGGGATTGTTTGGTAATAAGCAAATTTTTTCCCTCGATCAAAGGCCTCTGTTGAATCTGAAAGAATATCCATGATGACAACGGGGTTAGTCAATAGACATTTTCGGAAATAATAATTATCTTTCATTGTCAGCAAACATGCTGGCAGTTTGATTGTTTTTTAATTCTATAATGGAGCCTCCCTCATGATTTTTTATGAAACTACAATCAAAAATCCTTCTGCCATGATATCTATGACGGGTCTCACAAAATCCGAATTCGACTCTCTACTGCCCGTTTTTGAAAAAGCAGAAAAGGATTATGTAATGGAAGTCCATGACAAGAACAAAGAACGAAAACGGATGCCCGGAGGAGGACGTAAACCGAAACTCCAGTCGGTCGGAGAACGGTTGTTTTTTATCCTCTTTTATCTGAAGACCTACCCTCTTCAACAGGTAATCGCCGTCTGTTTTGGTCTGAGTTTGAGTCAGTCGAATTATTGGATTCACAGGCTTTCGGATATTTTGAAAAGGGCTCTGGGTAAAGGATCATACCTGTCTGAAAGAGATCCAGCCACCTTGGAGGGAGCTTTGAAAAAATGCCTTGAGCTTTCCTTCATAATCGACGGTACCGAAAGAAAAATCCAACGTCCAAAGCAACAGGAAAATCAGAAACGCTATTACAGTGGTAAAAAAAAGGGCCATACGGTAAAAAATAACATCATTGCCAATGTTGTCTCCAGAAAAGCAGTATACCTTAGGGGCTTGGCCGATCTCAAC
>NZ_DDYV01000258.1:0-6077 GCF_002348205.1 Desulfobacter sp. UBA2225
AAGCGTACCATGGCCCGGTAGCATTTATAAAAATTCATCAGTACATATACTTCGGGGTCATGACTATAGCCTGCATATGCTGAAAGAAACTTTTCAGCCAAAGCCGGAAATCCCAGAAGTTCCATATCCATGACCAGAAACGCCAGGTCCGCGCCCACGTCCTGATACCGGAACCGGTCATTGAATTCAATACAGTCAATGATCTGAATCCCGGTGTCTGTGAAATAAATATGACCGGTTCTTAGGTCCCCATGGCAGTCCCGGAACCGTTCGTTTTCCATGCGGCGAAAAAACAGGGGCGGGTGCCTGTTTAAAAAGGCGTCTGTCCTGGACCATACCGACTGAAAACAATCGCCGTCAAACATTGACCCGAGCAGAGATTGGGCCTGTTTAAAGTTTTCATCGCAGTTCTGCCGGATTGTTTCAAAGGCCGCTTCCATATTGGGCTGCCTATGGGATGTATCGGAACCGTAAAATTCGGACAGCTCCATTGCCAGCCGGTCAATATCCTTATTCCCGATTTTTCCGGATCGCAGCAGCTGTTTCATGGAATGGGTCTCGGACAATTTCCGCATCCTTACGGCATATTCAACAACCGTTCCGTCGCCGCCTATATAAAAAAGGTCCCCTTTTTGGGTAATTTTCGTGACATCCAGGTATACGTTATTTGTCAGCCGGCGATTTAATGCGACCTCGCGGGTGCAAAAATGTCTGCGTTTTTCAAGGGTTGTGAAATCAAGGAACCCCATGCCCACGGATTTTTTAATTTTATAAACAACATCGCCTGCCAGGAACACCATCGAAATATGGGTTTCGCAGACCGTTACAGTGTGAGCAGGGTGGGGATAAAACTCCGGAGTCCGCATTTGTTTAAACAGGGCTTTTTGAAGGGCCGATTCTCTCATCTTCACTGGTGTGTTCCCCCCGTTTGGAAGATTTTAGATAATGTTAATTGTAGCACAAATATAGTCAAAAACAATGTTAGATTACCCTGAGCGATTGTTAATTTTGATTTTTGAATTCGAAATATTTTTTACCTAACAATTTTGTTCGCATATCTGCCGGCAATTTTTTTGGGATAACTGACTGGACAAATGTATGCGATATTGAGTATATCAACAAAATCGCCCCTGTCATGGGAGAATAGATTTTTAATATTTATGACTTCATTGTTTTTTAAGAAAGTGAAAATATGAAAAATCAGGATATCAAGAAATCCATCCACAAATTATTGAATTTTGCCGGCATCACCGTTAACGGAAGCAATCCCTATGATATTCAGGTGAAAAATGACCGGTTTTACCAACGGATAATCCATGAACCTGCTCTGGGGCTTGGTGAAGCATATATGGATAACTGGTGGGAGTGCCGTGCCCTGGATCAGTTCATCGCAAAAGTGTTGTGCGCAAACCTTTGGCAAGTATTAGAAAAGGAGTGGCGGATCACGTGGAACCTTTTAACGGCAAAGTTTTTTAATCAACAGTCGTCTAAACGTGCCTTCATGGTGGGCCAACGCCACTATGACATCGGCAATGATCTTTATCAGGGCATGCTGGACAAGCAAATGCAGTATACCTGCGGATACTGGAAAGATGCCACCACCCTTGATCAGGCCCAGGAGGCGAAACGGGCACTGGTCTGCCGAAAATTAAAACTGGAACCCGGTATGAAAGTTCTTGAGCTGGGATGCGGGTTTGGCGGGTTTGCTCACTATGCGGCAACAAGGTACGGCGTTGAAGTGACTGGATACACCGTCTCCAAAGAGCAGGTCAAATTTGCAGAAAAACTATGCAAAGGGCTTCCTGTTGACATCCGGCTGGCAGATTACAGAACCGCCACCGGAGAATATGACCGGGTACTCTCCATTGGTTTAATGGAGCATGTGGGGTATAAAAATTATGGCGCTTACATGAAACTGACCAATCGGTTGCTAAGGGATGACGGCATTGCTTTGGTTCATACCATCGGTCGTAATGATAGTCGTTGTGCCTGCAACTCATGGACTGTAAAATATATTTTCCCCAATGGTATGCTTCCCTCCATTGCCCAGTTGGGAAAAGCCATGGAAAACCAATTTGTCATGGAGGACTGGCATAACTTTGGAGAGGACTACGATAAAACATTGATGGCATGGTACGAAAATTTCAGACAGGTGTGGCCCAAGCTTAAAGATAGATACAGCGATCGGTTTTATCGCATGTGGGAGTATTATCTGTTAAGCTGTGCCGGAGGATTTCGGTCTCGATCCATGCAGTTATGGCAGATTGTGATGACTAAACAGGGGACTTCAGCGCCCTGTTGTCGCCTTGTGTAAGAGACAAGAAACTAGAAAATAGATACAAGAGGGCGAAGCGCCTGTGGCGCCCAATTTAAATAGTCTTCGACAATAGCTTAGGAGGGGTATGATTAACAAGGAGATCATTATCGTCGGAGGCGGTCCTGCCGGTGCCGCCTGCGCCTGGAAGCTCAAGCAAAAGGGGATCACGCCCCTGGTGCTGGACAAATATTCTTTTCCCCGACCCAAGGTTTGTGCGGGATGGATTACCCCTGCCGTATTTAGGCTTCTTGAACGCCGAGGAGATGATTATCCTTACACCTTAAGTCAATTTGATCGAATTTATTTTCATCTGTTTGGTCTAAAAATTCCTGTACCCACTCGTCAATATGCTGTCAGACGATATGAATTTGATGCCTGGTTGATCTCCCGCGCCGGTGTCCCGGTTAACACCCATTGCGTAAGAAATATCATCCGGAAGAACGGTTTTTATATCATTGACGACCAGTATCAATGCAAGTACCTCATTGGTGCCGGCGGTACCCATTGCCCGGTTTACAAGACGTTTTTCACTCAAACGCGTCCCCGTCCTCCCAAATCCCTCATTGTTGCCGTTGAGAAGGAATACCCATATGATATTTCGCATAATCAATGCCATTTGTGGTTTTTTGATCATGGTCTGCCTGGGTATGCCTGGTATCTTCCCAAGGGAAATAACTGGTTAAACATCGGCATTGGCGCAAAATTCCATACGTTGAAGCACCGGGGACAGAACATTATGGATCAGTGGCGTCATTTTATAATGGATCTTCAAAAAAAGGGGTTTATCAGGGAAAATCCACCTAGTCCCAAAGGTCACAATTACTATTTCCAGCATGGTCCGGAAAAATACCGACAGGACAATGCCTTCATCATCGGAGATGCGGCAGGGCTCTCTACTCTGGACATGGGAGAGGGTATCCATGGTGCTGTTTTAAGCGGTATCCGTGTGGCAGATGCCATCGTAGACAACAAACCGTTTGTTTTGCCTCACCCGCCAAGGTTCAGCCTGCCGAAAATACTGCTGCCTAAATGATCTTTGTGTAAATTCCGGTCAAGGTCAGGAGCTTTTCCCAAAAGCGCAGTCGGGAAACCGGCAGATCGGACAGTTCCGGCACAGTCCGCCGTGACAAAGGCTTGCCAGCTCGCGTTTTCCAGGGCGTTCTCCGGCCATGATCCGGGGCAGCATCAGGTCAAATATGGTGGTGCGGTGATACAACCCGCAGGCCGGCAGCCCCATGATAGTGATCTTAGGGGTATAGCCCAAAAGAAACATGGCCCCGGGCAGCACAGCGGCTGAGTAGTGGACTTGATCAAAGCCAACTGCCTCAATAGATTCCCGGGTGACATCATCGGGGTCCACGGACATGCCGCCGGTGGTGATGATCAGGTCGGTCTTCTTGTCCATGTAATTCCGGATTTGGGCGGTGATGCGCTTCCGGTCATCGGGCAGGATATTCACCTCAAGTACCTGTGCCCCAAGCCGGGCTGTTTTTTCCTCCACAATGGCCTGGAACCTGTCCTGGATCAGGCCGTCATACACCTCGTTGCCGATGATGGCCAGCCGGATTTTCAACGGGTTGAATATTGAAACTGAAAAGATGGGATAGGCGGATTTCGCCAAGGCGGTGGCCTGGTCGAGTTTTGCCCGGTCAATGACCAGGGGAATGGCCCGGGTGGCTGCCAGGCTGTCGCCTTTGTTTACGGCGATATTGGTATGGATACTGGCGCACATGACATCGTCCAGCATGTTGAATTCCGTCAATGCCGCCACATTTACTCTGAACAGCCCGGGATATCCCGCATACAGCTTCAGCTTGCCTTCGCTGGGTGTGCCGGAAAACTCAACCCCCGGTCCGGCCAGGGCCGATGCAAGTTCAAACACTGCCTCATCCTCATGCACCTGGGTCTCATCAAGATCCAGCACATAGAGGTTATTTTTTCCCATGCGCATGAGCCGACAGATATCTCCGGCCTGGACCCGGTCTCCCCGTTTGAAGGCCGGTCCCTTGGCCTTGTCGGGAATGATTTCGGTCATATCATGGGCAAGGGTCATGCCGCAGGCGTCCTGAACATGGACGGTTTTAAAGGGTGATGGTTGTGGGTTAGACTGTTTTTTCATGGTTAAATCTCTGCTCAAAATAAGATCCAAATGCACAATTGGGGCATAGAATCATGTTATTTTTTAACGCTTCCTTATTTATTTCTACGCGGCGCATAGGTTACACTTTTTGGGTAATCCATATTAGTCCCAATTTGTTTTATTGCACCAATCGGGTGGGATATTTTACAAATATATCAATTTTAACCATAAATTCAATTTATAACTCAACTTGCGTTGGCTTCTTTAATCAGCAAAAGTTGAGTTATAAATTTGAATCCTGTATGCTATAAGGGCCTGTGGGAACTTGGCCGTGCCTTCCGGGGCATTTTCACAACAAAGTTTGAAAGCAACATCCGGGTTTAACGAACCTGTGCTTTCTTGAGCAAAGTATGACTTTTAGACAGTGTCATAAACGTATTTCAAAGATAATGAGCCGATTTAAACAGTGGCGGATTTTAAAACACATCTTACCGTGGCAAGCATCGCAAGCAGCATTGCGGCAACAATGCTGTTTGCAGCGACAGTTGCAACTCCCCAGGAAGTGCTGCTTTACTTTGTTCTCGGGGTGGTGGGCGGCCTGTTGCCGGACATTGATTCAGACGCTTCTTTAACGGTCCGGTTGCTGTTTACATTTATTGCAACAGTGATATCCTTTTTAGTCATGTTCAAGCAGTGGGCCGATAACACAGTGATGGAGTTGTTCATCATCTGGGCGGTAAGTTTTATTTTTATAAAAATTTTTATTTTTTCTTTATTTACGAAGCTGACGGTCCACCGGGGCATTATTCATTCCATACCGGCGGCAGTGGCCTTTGGATGCATGGCTGCAATCGGTCTAAACCGCGTGTTTCATTTCAATGATTTTGTATCCTGGATGGCCGGGGGATTTGTTTTTGGCGGTTCGATTCTGCACCTTATACTTGATGAACTGTTCAGTTTCAATTTTTTAAGCTTGAAAATGAAGAAATCTTCAGGCACGGCATTTAAATTTGGAAGCATCGGCAATATTAAGGCAACCATCGCCATGTATATGCTCATTGCCGTCTTGTTTGTGGCCATGCCCAGTCACACCCGGTTTGTTTCCGTGATTTTTGCCCCTCAAACCTATGAGCATCTCGCGTTTTTTCCCAGTGGAAAATGGTTTAGCCGGCTGTGTGCCGAGCTTGAAAAAACAGATATTATAAAATAGAAAAGATTTTGAGATTCAAACCGCATGCATAAGAGAGGAAACATGATTGTAGGAATACCCAAGGAGATCAAGTCGGCGGAGAATCGGGTGTGCATGACTCCGGCGGGAGTGGAGGTGATGATTAAGAGCGGGCACGAGGTGCTGGTGGAGAAAAGTGCCGGTGCGGGAAGCGGCTTTGCCGATGACGCCTACATCCGGGCCGGGGCCAACATCGTCGATACCCCCAAACAGATCTACGCTGGGGCTGACATGATCATGCACGTTAAAGAACCCTTGCCGCCGGAGTACGACCTGATCCGGGAAGGGCAGATCATTTTCACCTATCTCCACCTGGCAGCTGATGAGCCCCAGACCCGGGCATTGATCAAGAGGAAGTCCGTATGCATCGCTTATGAAACCATCCAGAAGGCCGACGGTACTCTGCCGCTGTTGACCCCCATGAGTGAGGTGGCCGGACGCATGGCCATCCA
>NZ_DDYV01000328.1:0-2754 GCF_002348205.1 Desulfobacter sp. UBA2225
TTCACGACCATGCCGGTCGCACCTCAACAGATGATTCATCCTCCGGGAAACCAAGACGGACCGAGATAATAAAAACACCATCCGGACAATATTGTTCAGATGAAATGAAAGTTCAATGCACAGCTTAAACTCGGTGGATTTTTGTCTTGACTTTGGGGTCCACCATAAGTGTTTAGGGTGAAAATCTCCCGCGTTATGTCGGTAGGCTTTAAAACTATAACTCAATTGTGAGGCAATCGGACCCGATCAAAGAGATCCTAAATCTTTAATCAATTTTTCTATGGCCAGTTCTTTTCCTTTTGCTTCCACCTCTACAGTGATATCCAGAGATAACCACTCTTTGGGAAAATCATTGATATCTATATAGTCGTGGTGTTTTCTGGGGTTAGTAGAGTTCCAACCGTCTTTGGGAGATGATAAATGGAACAATGGCTCACGGTTCCAGGTTTTCATGCTTTTTTGTGTTACCTCCTCTATAGATAAAGTGTCCGGAAGGCATCGATGATGATGAACATCATATACCATCGGAATATTCAGTTTTGAGCAGACTGGCAATAGATCAATAGGAGAATAACTTCTGTCATCATTTTCAAGAGTTAATCTTCTTCTAATTGAATCTTTGAGTGTATCAACTGTTTTCATAAGCTGTAAAAGCGCTGAAGGTTTATCCCCATAGACACCTCCTGCGTGAATGTTGATCACATCAGCATTCAACCATTCTGCCACTTGCGCCTGGTATTCAAGATCCAAAATAGACCTGTTGACAACATCGGGATTGGGTGATGATAAGATAATGAACTGGTCTGGATGGAAGGTTGTACGGATATCATATTTTTTACTGAAATTACCACAGGTTTTGAAATCATTGATAATCTGATCTGAATCGGGCAGTTCAGAAATATCGTAGCCCATTTCAGGATGTGTTTTCAGGGGAAGAATTTGGCTGTTGATCCGGAATGAGCCGATATTATTATCACGGCAGAACTCAAGTGCTTTTAATAAGCTTTGAGCATTTTGCGCACATAAACCGCCCAGGCGTTTTTTGCGTTGCTCATCAGGGAATTGAGCAAGATATTTTGCTGTTGTTTGTCGAAATTTAACAGGGTGTTCTTTAAACACGCAGCAAAGTCCAAATCTCAACATTATCTATTCCAATATCTGTTATTCTGTTATGGTTTAGACTAATAACCCGTCCATTTTACAACTATTCGTCCGGCAGTCGTCGACATGTATTGTTTATCCAGCTTCCCCGGGATCATTTGCTGTCAGACTCAAAGAATGAAAAAGGTATTTCTAAATTATTTATACCCATAAAAATACTGATTAATCAAGAAAATGAGTGCTAATCATTTCGAAAACTTATATTGTTAAAGGGGCAATACTTGCTTGAGTTCTATTTTCCGGCGATACTTATCACTTTTATATTAAATTTTATATTAAATATTGGAGGATCCTAATGCTATCACCCATAAAAATAGGCATCAGCTCCTGTCTTTTAGGAAATAAGGTCCGTTATGACGGTGGACACAGCCATGATGGATTTTTGACTCAGACACTTGGCCTCTTTGCAGAATATGTACCTGTCTGTCCAGAAGTTGAATGCGGCATGCCAACGCCTCGTGAAGCCGTAAGGCTGGTCGGTCCCACGGAGAATCCACGATTACTGACGCAGAAAACCGGTGTGGACAAAACAGAGCAGATGCAGAGCTGGATTAAGGGCCGCTTAAAAGAATTGGCAAAAGAAGACCTTTGCGGTTTCATATTCAGGAGCAAATCTCCAAGCAGTGGTCTGTACCGAATACGAGTCTACGGCGATGACGGTAACGTGCGAAAAAATGGCACAGGTCTTTTTGCAAAGGCCTTTACAGAAGCGTTCCCAAGGATACCTGTTGAGGAAGCAGGGCGTCTCCATGATCCAATGCTGCGTGAAAATTTTATTGAAAGCATCTTTTCACTGAAACGCTGGAGAAAGCTGATCAATGAAAATAAATCATTAGGAGGGCTTGTTGGATTCCATACACACAATAAACTTCTCATTTTATCACATAATCAGGACATATATCGAAAAATGGGGAGACTCGTTGCTCAAGGTAAAGATTATGATTTGGATGTGTTGTTTGATAGATATGAAGAACTTTTACTGAAAGCCCTAAAGCTTAAAACGACCTTAAATAAGCACATCAATGTACTTCATCACATGATGGGCTATTTTAAAAAAAATTTGAGTGGTGATGAAAAGCGGGAGCTATTGTCAGTCATTGATCAATATCGATCAGGGTATGTCCCTTTAATTGTACCAATTACATTGATCAAACATTATGTCATGAAATATGACCAACCATGGTTGAAAGTCCAGACATATTTAAACCCCCATCCTTTTGAATTAAAACTTAGAAATTATTTCTGAATTGTTTGGGTCAGCTTTTGGGGTTTGGGTGGGTTTGGTGTTTTGGGGGTCTGGTTTGGGGGGTCAAACCTTGATTATTGATCTTGAAAAATCTTTAAGGTTGATAATCAACGTTTGACCCCTTTTGATAATAATAGCGGTTTCTTCCTTTGTAGGCAAAAATATTCCCCGCATGGTTGAGGATGATATCAAGTATGATCCTGATGACCTTATTATGGGTTGCCTCAACCAACTCCTTAAGATCCTCTCTGCTGCCATAGCGGGGATCTCTATTGAGGAAATTAAATGTTCCGTAGCCATGATAGCGTCTGCTTTGGGGAATCTGTTCAAATATGGGGTTGAGCCAT
>NZ_DDYV01000328.1:2849-9163 GCF_002348205.1 Desulfobacter sp. UBA2225
CCCCCAACCCATTAATTTTTTAAGCTTAATTTCAGAAAGAATCATCCCCAAAAGGATCAGTCCCGCACCGATCAGACCGGTTACGCCAATCTTTTCGTCAATCAAAAAATAAGCACAAACCGCTGCAAAAACAGGTTCAAGGCAGAAGATCAGAGCCGTTGATGGCGCACTGATAAACTGTTGCATACCTGTTTGAACCAGAAATGCGAATATCGTTGCAAACAACACGCAGAGAATAAGGGCATCACGGATTTCAGGATACCAGACGAGTGCATCATGTCCTGTAAAATATGTGATGAGCAGGCTCAGGAGACCGATTACACCCAGCTGGATCGTTGTCAGCCAGTAGACATCACACTCCCGGGCATATTTCCCGGTATATATAATGTGAATAGCAATGCAGATCGAACAGATAAGGCCCAGCAGATCACCCTTGTTAAAAGAGCAGCTTGTTCCTGTGGCACATAAAAAATAAAGCCCGATAAATGCGAGTAGGGCACCGGCAAGAGATTTTCCAGAAATGGCTTTTTTAAAAATTACGGCGGATAAAAGGGGGACAAAAACAACATTCAGTCCGGTTAAAAAAGCCGTATTTGATGCCGAAGTGTATAAAAGTGCCACCGTTTGAAACGCAAAGCCGCCAAAAAGCATGACCCCTAAAACGCTGCCCTTTAAAAGGGTTTTGCCGTCTACGGGCCGTTTTAGAAACGGCCACAGGAGCAGAAGAATAAATGAGGCCGCAATGAATCTTTGGGCAAGAAAAACAAATACGTCTACCTGGTTAACCGCATTTTGAACAACAACAAAGGTAACACCCCAGAAAAATGTTGTTAAAATCAGAAGAATATATGCACCCGCAATTTTTAATTTTTTATTTTGAAGCATCATACAAAAACGCATTGAATATAATATAAATTTTTTTTCTTATGGAATTGGCCCAGCGCCAACAAAAATCAGGCTGGATTATTAACCATAATTTAAAAACAAAGGCAAACAAAAAAGCGCTGCATCTTTTTTTCGTTTGACTTCAAAAAGTCTAATGCGTATTTTTTGGGCTTGATTTATTTTGAATTTAACTTATGGAAGGAGGGTATTTATGAAACTATTTAAATTAATTACGGTGCTGTGCGCTATTGGTTCCGGGTTTTTGATGACAATGCCCGGAAGCGTTTTCGCAGCTAAAACCCAAAGGGTTATTACCGTTGCATCGGATGCAACCTGGCCGCCAATGGAAATGATTGATGAAAATAAAAATCTTGTAGGCTTCGATATTGATTATATGAATGCTGTTGCCAAGGAAGCAGGATTCAAGGCCGTTATCAAAAATACTGCATGGGATGGTATTTTTGCCGGCGTAGAAGTTGGTAAATACGATGCAATCATCTCTTCTGTAACGATCACTGACAAACGTAAAAAAGCAATGGATTTTTCAATGCCTTATGTCAATGCAGGTCAGGTGCTTGTTGTGCCTGTTGCCTCTTCTGCAAAAGTCATTGCAGATCTTAAGGGTAAAGCAGTCGGTGCTCAGATTGGTACAACCGGTGCCATGGAAATCAAAAAAGTGCAAGGCGTTGAGCTCAAATCTTATGATGAGATCGGTCTTACATTTGAAGATATGGCCGCAGGAAGAATTGACGGTGTTGTTTGTGATACGGCAATTGCTGCTAATTATGCACTTCAGAAAGAAAGTTATAAAGGTCAATTTAAAATTGTCGGAAAGCCTTTTACGCAGGAAAACTACGGCATCGTTGTTAAAAAAGGAAACAAAGAGCTTGTTGATCTGATCAACAAAGGTATCAAGGCGGTACAGGCCAAAGGTATCGACAAGGAACTTGAGGAAAAGTGGCTGCAATAATTTGATTTAGTCCATAAAGCCTGATCCTTTTGGATCAGGTTTTTTTATTGACGTCGTAAAAAGTTCCATAGCCATGGTATGGCTATCAATTTAGACAAGGAAAGAAAAAATGCCAATCTCTGGTAATACTGACAAACCCAAAAAAATAGAAATTTCCGACGGTGGGGCAATTCCCAAAAAAGATGATATCGGGTTGTTTACTGCTTGGCGGGTGACCTTTGTCGGTGCCATATCAATGATTGTTGCGCTCGTCTATTTTAAACCTGATCCGTATCTTGATATATTAAAATTTCTGCCGGATGGGATTTATGTAACGTTCAAAGTAACCATCGCATCAATTTTTTTATCACTGGTATTTGGTCTGATTGCAGGGCTTGGCAGAATCTCCAAAAATAGGTTCATCAACGGAATGGCTTCCCTTTATGTTGAAATTATCAGAGGAATTCCGCTTCTGGTTCAGCTCTTTTACATCTACTTTGCATTGGGAAAATTTGTCCAACTTCCTGCTGAAGTTTGCGCAATCATTGCCATGTCCATCTGTTACGGCGCCTACATGGCGGAAATTTTCAGAGCCGGTATCGATGCCATTCCAAAAGGCCAGACAGAAGCAGCAAGATCCCTTGGGATGACTTCGTCACAGACAACCAAGCACGTTATCCTTCCCCAGGCCGTAAAAACCATACTGCCGCCTGTCGGAAATGAATTTATCGCTCTTTTAAAGGATTCCTCTCTTGTTTCAATCCTTGCCGTTTCAGATCTTTTAAGGCGGGGCAGAGAATTTGCGTCCGAATCATTTGATTATTTTGAAACATACACAATGGTAGCCCTTATCTACCTTGTAATCACATTGATCCTGTCAAAACTTGTGGGCATTATGGAGGATAAGATAAGTGACGATGAATAGCAAAGCCCTTGTACACATAGAAAATGTCAGTAAATTTTACGGCGCCCTAAAAGCTTTGGACAGCGTTTCACTGGACGTTCATGATGGTGAAAAAGTTGTTATCATAGGCCCCAGCGGTTCCGGTAAAAGTACACTCTTAAGATCCATCAACCAGCTCGAAACCATTGATGCCGGTAAAATTATCATTGATGGTGTTGATATTTACGATAAAGCCACCGATATCAACAAGGTTCGTGAAGAAGTCGGCATGGTCTTCCAGTCTTTTAACGTCTTCCCCCATAAAACGGTCATGGACAACCTGAACCTTGCCCAGGTTGTTGTCAGAAAACGAACCCGTGAAGAAGCCACCGCGATTTCAACAAAACTGCTTGAAAAGGTGGGTATTTTTGACAAAGCAGGTGAATATCCGGGTAAACTTTCCGGCGGTCAGCAGCAGCGGGTTGCCATTGCAAGAGCCCTTGCCATGACACCGAAAATAATGCTTTTTGATGAACCGACCTCAGCCCTTGACCCTGAAATGATCGGTGAAGTTTTAGATGTTATGATTAAGCTTGCCAAAGAAGGGATGACAATGGTTGTTGTTACCCATGAAATGGGGTTTGCAAGGGAAGTTGCAGACAGAATTATCTTCATGGATCACGGAGCCATTGTTGAACAGGGAACGCGGGATGAATTTTTTAATCACACTAAAAATGACCGAGCCAAGCTGTTCCTGAGCCAGATTTTATAAGAACTGAACGCAATAAAGAAGTTAGAACCTGATTGAAATTTTTTTATACCACAAATTACATTATTACGTCCATGACACCAAGGTCACTGGGTCTGACTCCTTTGGGGCCGGCTTTCTTTTTTTTCAGTACCCCGACCCGTTTGCCTTCAAGGCCCGTGATAAAGCTCTTTTCACCAAGAGGACGCGCAGTTATCCCATGCTTTTGTAGTGGATTTATCTTATTTAAGAATGAAAAAACCAGCCCTGGGTACTTTAATATGGACAGCTAATCCATTCTTGGCGTGAATCGGCATCTGTCTTCCGATCTGGCCTGCATCAGTCGAGTAAAGACATGTCAGGGTCGTATTTTTCTCATGAATAGCGCTGTCTATGGTTATCCACACGGAAATATCTTTATTGGGATCTGTATTTATTCCGCACACGAACTCCTGTTCGGAAAAAATTCTTGACCAGGCGACAACCCATTTGAGCTCGTTGTTAATGGGTTGCGGGTAAAAGAAATCAACGCCGGTATGGGAAACCTGACGCAGGAACTGTCTTCCCCGACGTAAAGCGATGTTTTCCTTTTTGCCGCGTATTGCACAGACACGTTGGATAAAGGCAAATATTTCGTGGGTTTCATTGAAAAAGTGTTTGCCGGTGCTTTGCAGTGAACCAAAGTTACCGCCAAACATACATTCCCGCAAAAAGACGTCACTGAAGTTTTTATCGTCCTTTCTTTGATCCGCACCGTTGAATCCCTGTTCGGTGCCATAATAGAGACAAGGGATACCGATGCTGGTAAGGTTGAGTCCGAGAGCCGGACGGAGCAATTGATAACTTTCCATCGAATCACCGCAAAACCGGTATTTATGATCTACGCCAACCTGATCGTGATCGTCGAACATGGTTACCACGTGTTTGGCATACCACTGGTGGGTGTTTTTGTCGTCCTGAAGACTGTTCCTGAACAAATCGAAATATCCTTCCTGATCAAGGGTTTCCGGGTTGCCGGGGCTTCGTTTTCCTTTTGCCAGGTTTTCGAGTTTGTCAGGAATATCATTGATCCCCAGTGCGGCGTCGAGGCCTGTATAATTGATAATATTGAAGGCGTTGGATCGTCCGCCAGTCACCTCACCAATCAAGTAAAAATTCTCCTTGCCCAGTGATTGGGCATATTCGTGAATTACATTGGCGAATATACGAACCGCGCCGGGTTCCATGTGTTTTACTGTGTCGATCCGGTAGCCGTCAATATCGGCATAGCCGATCCAGAATTTATAGATATCACACAGGTAGTTGAAGCCCGGAGCGCCTTGAAAGGAATCGATTCGTTTTTTCAGATCCCAGGCCATTGTCGGGTCCTTGATTGCCGAACCATGTTCGATCTCCTTCAACTCACAAAAATCGCCTTCAATGTATTCCGGAAAAGCATCCCAGGATCTAATTTCGCCTTTACGGGTCCAAATCTTTTGATCCTGGAATTCTATGGGCCAGACCGCTGAGCCCGGCTATTCAGATTCATGGGATGATGCCATATCAAGATAACCGCCGCCATCTTTGCGATATCCTTCCACAGGCCATACCTGCCCCTGGTAATAATAATAGCGGTCTCCTCCTTTGTAGGCAAAAATATCCCCGGCATGGTTGAGGATGATATCGAGTATGATCCTGATGCCCTTATCATGGGCTGCCTCAACTAACTCCTTGAGATCCTCTCTGCTGCCATAGCGGGGATCTATATTGAGGAAATTAAATGTTCCGTAGCCATGATAGCTTCCGCTTTGGGGAAGCTGTTCAAATATGGGGTTGAGCCATAAGGCCGTTATCCCCATGCGTTTCAAATAGCCGAGTTTATCCTCAATTCCCTTGATATTTCCGCCGCACCAGGTTTTTCCGGCATTGAACCAAGTTTCCCGATCAGCTTTCCAGGCATCGTTCCGGATATTGAACAGAGGGGTTGTTCTTAAAGCGGACTTTTGAACCGGATTTCCATTTATATCGTTAAACCCCCCAAATTCTTTGCCATTGGAAAATCGATCGACAAAGAGAAAATAGAGTACCTCGTCTTCCCATGCAACCGGAGACGGATAGTAAGTTTTACCTTGTTTCAATGTATTCCAATTGATTTCTGCCAGACTTTTTTCAATATGCGTATTAGTCATACTTGCCTCCTTTGATAGGTGATTACAATGACAGTAAATATTCGGGTTAGTCATTTTTAAGTTGATTTGAGTAAAGTCCTAAAATTCTGGTCCAGAGGATAAACCCAAACGTCTTTGATGGGAACAATCACCGTCCCTTTCTTTAGGTGAGCACCTAATTTACCCCGCCCTTTAGTTTCTCCAACAATTTGCCAGTTTGCGGCTTTATAACAGGTCCCTGCGAAACGATCTTTTTGAACAAACGTCTCAAGCAGGACAGGTCCGATATTATACTTGCTGTGCCAATCATCAGGGAGTCGGTGTGTGATTAATGAGAGAACTTTGGATGCCAAATTTTTTGATTGAATCCATGGCAAAATAAGGAATCTGGCATTATTCACAATCAAATGCAAATTTGCCTTTCTTTGATCATGAGTCCATCCAATAAACTGATCTCTTGGTGCGGTTTGCCATGCCGCTGCACCGAACCCTGCCAGGGCAACGATCTGTTCGCCGGCAGTAATGAAATATCGAAGTTGGGCACCTGGCAACGGCTTATGCCCAAGATAATGATACCTTTCGATGTATTCATTCCACAAAGCAGATGTTGCTTTGGTAACGATCTGCAAATTAAGTTCCGGCAAACGATGAACCGGACAGACAACCCGGCTTTGCGGATCCGTAGCTGAAGTTAATTTAATG
>NZ_DDYV01000223.1:0-8782 GCF_002348205.1 Desulfobacter sp. UBA2225
GCACCCCTTCCTCTACTCTACTGGTAAACACTCAATGCTTAATGCTTAAGCAGATTCGCCGTACGTTTAACAGCGCAAAAATCACCACACATGGTACAGACATCTTGTTCCTCGGGTTGCGAAGATTTTCGGAAACTCCTTGCCTTTTCCGGATCCAGGGCGCAGTCGAACTGACCCTCCCAGTCCAGCTCACCCCGGGCTTTGCTCATTTTATGGTCAATAATCTCGGCCCCTTTAAGCCCCTTGGCCAGATCTCCGGCATGGGCGGCGATCCGCGATGCCATAATACCTTCTTTAACATCGTCTGCGGTTGGCAAACGCAGATGTTCGGCCGGGGTGACATAACATAAAAAGTCGGCACCATGCATAGCGGCCAGGGCACCACCGATGGCGGAGGTGATATGATCGTAGCCGGGGGCAATATCGGTAACCAGGGGACCAAGCACATAAAACGGGGCGTTGTGGCAAAGCTTTTTCTGAAGTTGCATGTTCATTTCTATCTCATGCAGCGGCACGTGACCCGGCCCTTCAATCATGACCTGCACATTTTTTTTCCAGGCCTGCTTGGTCAGTTCTCCCAGGGTGATCAGTTCCTCGATCTGGGGGGCGTCTGTTGAATCCTTTATGGCACCCGGCCTGAGTCCGTCCCCCAGGCTGATGCAGACATCATGGGCCTGGCAAATATCCAGTAGACGGTCAAAGTGTTCATAAAAAGGATTTTCGTTGCCGGTTTTTTCCATCCATTCGAACAGAATAGCCCCGCCTCGGCTGACAATGCCGCACAATCGAGGATTGGTTTTTATGCTTCGGGCACATTTTTGGTTAAGTCCGGCATGAATGGTAATGAAATCAATCCCGTTGGCGGCATGGATCTCAACGGTTTCAAACCACTCTTCGAGGGTTATCTCCTCTGTGGGTTTTCCGGTACGGGTTAAGGTGTCATAAATGGGGACCGTACCGATCATCACAGGAATTTGTTTCACCAGACGCTTTCGAAATGTTTCAGTGTCGCCGGATACACTCAGGTCCATGACGGCATCTGCCTGGTATTCTATGGCCAACTGCGCTTTTTT
The DNA here is from genome assembly GCF_002348205.1 of Desulfobacter sp. UBA2225. Classification (NCBI taxonomy): domain Bacteria; kingdom Pseudomonadati; phylum Thermodesulfobacteriota; class Desulfobacteria; order Desulfobacterales; family Desulfobacteraceae; genus Desulfobacter; species Desulfobacter sp. UBA2225. Next base: position 1,074 of record NZ_DDYV01000223.1, read on the forward strand.
TATTTCCGAATCAAAACAGCAGACATCTTTGGATACGCCTAAATTGACGTTAATTTTGGTTTTAAGTCCTTTTCCCACACCTGCCGCTTTCAGGTTTAAATGATGTTTATTGGCAGGGATAGCAATTCGACCCTGGGCAAGGCCCTCCATGAGCTCCTCTTTTGAAATGGATTCATTGGCGAGAACCTGTTCCATCTGAGGGGTGAGAATGCCTTTTCGGGCTGCATCCATCTGAGTCGTATATGACTGTGACATATGTACATCTCCTGTTTTATATTTCTATCTATAAATATAGGGGGAAACTGAAACGAAAGGGCCGGGAAATGACAGACAAGCTCTATGCCAAAGCTTCAACCACATTTCCTACGCCGGTACGAACCGGATCAGGTTCCAAGGGTTGAAGTCTTGAGCCAACTTCTCTCAGCTTTTACGAAAGCACCCCCGTGATTAACTGGAATGTCACATACTTGATTCGGAAGGTTCTGTCAATGGATTAAGAGTCTGTTTGGCAATCAGAGGTTTTGAATAGAATTTAAATTTATAAATACAATGCATTGAAATAAAATCAAAACGATGAAATATAATCAATTCGATTTATTCCAATGGCAGACTGGCTTTCAAGAGAATCAAGGGCGAGCCTGCCTCTGTCAGGACAAACGCATTAAAAATTGACACACTTTTTGATTTTGGCATAATAATTGAATAATAAATTTAATAACGCCCACTCAGCTGGGGCTGAACCCAATTTTATAACCAACTACACTTACTATGAAAATATTTTAGTTATAAAGTAGAATTCATGAATAACAAAATATTAAAAACTGCCACAGGTTTTACGTTGTTGGAAATCATTATTGTATTGGCGATCATGGCAATCGCCATGACCATTGCAATCCCAAATGTCATGTCCTGGTTGCCCAATTATCGCTTAAAAGCGGCGGCACGTGACCTCTATTCCAATATGCAGAAAGCCAAATCTGAAGCGCTTAAACGCAATTGCAGTGTAGGCATTACCTTTTCAACGGTGACGTTCCCGACTCAGGGGGGAGAATATACGGTCTTTCTTGACAATGGTGATGGTGCAGGAACCGCTGATAACGCAATACAAGACGGTGGAGAAGTAACGTTGCTAGCGGTTGCAATGCCCATAGGTTGCACACTTTACCAAGCCAGCTTTAGCGGAACACCAATGACTGGCTATAATTCCCGTGGATTCCCCCTTGGCAACAGGACAGGTTCTGCAAGATTAAGGAACAATAATTCAGTCTGGTATGAGATGGCTTTGTCCAATTCAGGATATCCGAAAATACGAAAAAGTCATGACGGAACAAATTGGAACTGATGCAAGAGGGATTAAACCAATATACAGATGGGGAAATAATGAAAAAATATATATCGCCATGCATGGAAAATGCCGGTTTTACCCTGATTGAAGTTCTCTCCGCTCTTGCCATTTCCAGTATTCTCTTAGTAGGGGTTTACGCACAGTTCACATCCCAACAGGCTAGTTATATAGCCCAGGATCAGGTGGTGGAAATGCAGCAAAACCTGCGTGCCGGAATCGGCTATATGACTCAGGAACTGTGCATGGCCGGATATGACCCTTACAGATCAGGGACGGCAGGTATTGAAACAGCAAATTCGACCAGTGTTGTTTTTACCTATGTTGCTGATGATGACGGGTTGGATAACGATAATGCCGATGGTGACAACGACACATCCACCGGTGTGGATGAGCCGGGCGAATTACAAACCGTTACTTTTGATTTATATGATGCCTATGGCGATGGAGACAATGATATCGGCAGGCAAGTGGGTGGAATTAAACGTGCCATTGCCGAAAATATTGAAGCGCTGGAATTTCTTTACCTTGACTCCGCTGGCGCTGTGGTGACCGATCCGGATAAAATAAAAACAGTACAGATTTCTCTTCTGGCCCGCGTGGGGAAGCAAGACCGTAATTTTTCCAATAACAAAACCTATACGTCCGCATCCGGGGATGTCTGGGGACCTTACAATGACGGGTTCAGACGCCGCTTTCAGATTGTAACCATCTACCTCAGAAATACGGAGAGTTGACCCGTGAATAAGCCGCAAAGTCATAATGATGCCGGTTTCACTCTTATTGAAGTGCTTATTGCGCTGATGGTTTTCAGCATCGGCATTCTCGGCATTTCTCTGATGCAGTTACAGGCTATTCGGGGCAACAGCGTGGCCAATCATCTGACTGAAGCCACGGTGTTCGGCAGTGACCAGATTGAACAAATGCTGTCCTGGGACTATGACGACGACAATCTCAAATCGAACAACAACTATACCTATACGCTGCCCGATGGTACTACTACTATTACTGCAGATGGCCATCAGGCTGATAGCGATAACTTCTGTGAGGCATATTGGCATATCACCGACAATACCCCGGTCACGGGCAGTAAAACAATTGATGTTACAGTGTTCTGGAATCAAAAAGGAGCGCTGAAAAGTTTCAGCCTTTCGGTTGTCAAGGCGCAATAGTGTGAGCTTTTTTTTGAGGATACATCCAACGAATTGAGGTAGATATGAAGCCGCTTGATCATGTGAACAACCAACAGGGTTTTGCTTTGATATCCGTAATGCTTTTTCTGGTATTGCTGACTGTCATCGGTATTGCGGCGCTGAATACAACCGGCGTGGAGCTGCAGATAACCGGGAATGACCGGATTTACAGAACGGATTTCTATAACCAGGAAATGAGCCTGGCTGCCGGGAAGCTCAATTACAGAACCTGGCTTACGACTGGTTACCTGACATCGGATGAAAGCACTGCCTATTTTCCCCAGGCGGGAAGTGATGATAATGGTAACGGCATTACTGATCTCAGTGAAATGATCAAAAATGGCGAGGTTATCGGGAGTTACAGGATCAGAAACAATGTTTCCACCGCGACCGACATCAGTGCCTGGGAAGACCTGTCCGCCTTCGGCAGCGCTGCCGACCACCCGGCCAACCAGGTGCCGGTTCTGAATCACCGAGACAAACCCCTGCCGGGAAGCGGCTACGATCCCAAGAACTTTGAAATCCGCCGTTTTACCATTACGGCCTATTCCGTTAAGAATGACCGCAAGGTGATTTTGCAGGAAGGCGTTTACAAGGTGTTTAACAAATATGAATAAGTTCCGATCAATAAGCCTCTGGAATTTCCGGATGCTAAGTCAGGAGGAAAAAATATGAAAACCAAACTGTTATTGTTATTGGGACTAATCGCATGGACATCATTTGCCCTCGCGGAAGATGTCGATATTTACGGCGTCTCGAATATTGAGGTCAAGCCTAATGTCCTGATTATTCTAGACAACTCCGGAAGCATGGCGACAAAAGACGTGCCAAGCAACCAGAATGATGATTATGATCCTGCCACCATTTATTCCGGATCGTATGAAAAAAACAAAGTTTATTATAAATATTATGGGTCATGGCAACTCTATTTTTCCGATATCACGTCACCATACTGGCAATGCTCCGTTGCTAAAACCGACCTTCTCAGCAAAGGATACTGGACGGGCAGGCTGTACAAAAACTACCAAAACAAAGTAACCTGTTCATCCAATGGGACTTCCAGAGATTACGCTCTGGGCAATTACCTGAATTTTGCAGGGGGAGGCGCAGACCGTTCGCGCATGGAAGTTGCCAAGGAGGTCGTTGCCAACCTGATTATCGATAACAACGAGAATGTCAACTTCGGACTGATGGCGTTTAATTACGAGCACGGAGGGAAAGTTGTTGCCAACTGTGGGGCGACTCAGGCGACGCTCGTCGGAACTTATGACCCCGCAACGAGTGCGATGGCGGACTCGGCTCAATCTGCATACGGAGCCGTCGGTCTGTTGAAATCAGATACCTGGACGCCACTTGCGGAAACCCTGGCCGAAGCCGGGCTCTATTTCGCCGGCAAAGCAAGTTGGTTCAACAGTGGCATCACCTACACCAGCCCCATAGAATACCGTTGCCAGAAAACCTACATCATCCTGGTGACGGACGGCGAGCCGACCAAGGATGACGATAAATTCGCGAGCAAAAAATATATTATCGACAGTTACCTGTCGGACAGCCATACTGATACTTATAACAGCAGTGGTTATGACTATGATATGAATCAGAGCCACTACAGTTTTCTGGATGATGTCGCCAATTTTCTCAAACACACTGATGTCCTTTCGGACCTGGGCAAAACGGGTGACTTTGAAGATCAGACCATAACGACCTATACTATTGGTTTTCAGACAGCACAGGACCTGCTCTCCTTGACAGCAACCCGCGGCGGCGGCGAATACTATCAGGCGACCAATGCGGGAGAACTTGGCGTGGCCTTGAACAGCATTATCGTGGCCATTAAGGAACAGAACGAAATTTTTACCGCAGCGGCAGTGCCGGTCAGTCGCGCGAACAAGGCCTACGCCGGCAATTATGTTTACTACGGCATGTTCCAGCCCACCAACACTGGCAACTGGTACGGGAATCTGAAAAAATATGGCATTACCGATGACGGCGTCATTCAGGATAAGAACGGCATCGCCATTGAGAGTGGCGGCACGGTGGTTGACAATGCCGTCTCATACTGGAGTAATGCGGCGGATGGTCCCAAGGTGACCGCAGGCGGCGCTGGTGAAGTTCTGCAAGATCGGGCGACGGACCGGGATATCTACACCTATACCGGAACAACGTCGGACCTGACGGCCTTAAGCAACAAGTTTAGCACAGACAACTCCACCACTCTCAACACGTATACCGACCTGACCGACACGGTCATTGATGCTGTGCGTATCGGTGTGGCCGATGACTGGCCGCTGGGAAGTCTGCTACACTCCCAGCCTATAGTTGTGCATTATGATACGAACAACGATGGCACTGAGGACCATTCGATGATCTATGCCGGGGCTAATGACGGCATGCTGCACTGCTTTGACGATGAAGACGGAAAAGAACTGTGGGGCTTTATTCCCCAGGACCTTTTGGGCAATCTGAGTTCCAAGGTGGGCTCCTCCGGCCTGGAATATTTCGTTGACGGGACGCCGGTCTATTACCACTACGATCATGACAATTCATCCAGCACACAGGACAAGAAGCTGCTCATTTTCGGCGAACGCCGCGGGGGCAAGCATTACACCGCCCTGGATATCAGCAGCTACAGCGCGCCGGCCTTCAAATACAGCATTACTCCCGATATCCTGGGCACGGAAGAACTCGGACAGTCTTGGACGGATCCCCAGGCGCTTCAAATGGGGCATATGGATGGCGCCACCTATAAAACAAGGGATGTTTTTCTCATGGCCGGAGGCTACGATATCAACCAGGATTTACTCCCCACAGGCACCCCTGCAATAAATGCAACTGATTCTATGGGGCGGGCGGTGTACACAGTTGATGCCCAGACCGGTACTCTGTTCAGTAATTTTTTGTTCAGTCATGACAACTACAGTGCCATGACCCACTCCATTATCGCGGTCTCAGGTTTTGAAAACCCCAAGACCCGCACCACCACCCGGGTGTATGCCGGAGATATGAACGGCAACCTGTTCGCCTTTCGGGATGATATTTTCCATCGCAACACCAGCATCAGCAAAGCATCTGCCTTCGATGGGAAGTACGACGGGCAGGAAGACGGCGTCTGGGGACAGAGGCTGAAACTCTATGCGTTGCCGGGCAAAAAGATCTTCTACGCCCCCACCATTCTGAATGAGTACTTTCCGGTCGAGTTCACCTATGAAGCCGGGGAGAAAAGTGACAAAGAGGAAACGGTGCTCGAAAAACGCGTGGGCGATTACGCCTTTTTCGGAACCGGTGATCGGGAACATCCGGAAAGGACGGATATCCTCAATGGATTTTACGCCATCAAGAACAACTGGCAATGGTCAAGCGAATCCCCAGTGATCGTTGAGGCTTACGTCGATAAAACCGATGGAAAGGTCAAGGCAAAGAATGACGGTCATACCGTCGTCGGTGGTGAAGACGACCCTGACGAATTGTTCCTTCTCGATGTGACCGATGATCTTCTTCAGAATGAGGAGGCTGATTCGGATGTCAGCCTGCGTTATACTAATTATGTAAAAAGTGCTATAGATCACGAAAACAATAGGGGCTGGTTTATCCTTCTGAAGGAGGCGAACGGCAGCCAGGTGGGCGAAAAGGTAGTCTCTTCCCCTCTGATCTATGACGGTGTAATCTATTTTTCCACCTATGTTCCTGATGATGACGATGAGGATAACAGTGATGATCCATGCGCTGTTTCCGGGGCCGGGGGCAATGGCTATCTTTACGCTCTCGGTTATAAGTACGGGGAGGCTGCCATTAATTACGATACCGATAATGATGATGGAGAAGAAAAAGTTCTGGGGCGGCAGGACCGACGTAAGAAGCTTAAAAATAAGGGTATTCCACCCCAACCGGTCCTGGTTGTCCATGAAGGAAAACCGACAATTATTATCGGCTTTGAAACAACCGATCCAATAGCTCCAGTCGGCTTGGAAAGAGCATTCTGGCGCCAACTTAACAAATAATAACACCATCGTTCAGGAGACTTTTATGCTGAAGAAAATACTCTCCCTGGCTGTGTTTGCCCTGCTTCTCCTTAACGGAATGTGTGGCATGGGCATAGCCGCTGAGAATGAATCCGTTTTTTTTGAACTTAACGCCAAGGTAATGGACATTGATCCAATCAGGGACCTGGCAATAATTGCCGAAAAAGAGTTTAAACTCATCTCTCATTATGATGAAAAAGGTAAAAAGACCTGGGATACGCTTTTTCTGGACAAAGAAGGCAATCAGATTACCCCGAATCAGATTAAAAAGAGAGACAGAGTCCTGGTGCGTGGAAAAACCGATAACGGAACGATCATTGCGAGGGAAATAATTTTACTTGAATGAGAATTTGGGGAAAGCAATCCTATATATCGGGATTTGGGGTCACCCATTAAAGGCCGGCTCACCCTTGATTTGGATTGATTGTAACGGATTTGGGGGACCCGTTCGTAAGCCTCCCAATGAATCCGCAATAATCAAGGCTTGACCCCTCTTCTTTCTTCTTCTTTCTGGGTTAACGATCTAAAGGATCTTTACACGGCTGACAGCAAATACTATAAGAACGGGACATTAACCAAAAATAAGAACAGATACCTATTCCAGGCAGATCTCGCCGAAGCATGGTAGAAATTTAAGAAGGGAAAAATGACCGCACAGCCCCAAGAAAAAAATAAAATGACACCAAGGGAATACCTTACGCGTGAAAGAAGTTCTTTTGATATTAAACATGAATTTTTTAACGGTGAAATTTTCGCTATGGTTGGCGCCGGAAGAAATCATAACCGTATCAATGTTAACCTCACAAGAGAATTAGGTAACGATTTTAAAGCCAATCAGTTCGCTTGTGATCTATTCTCCAACGACATGCGGGTAAAAATTGAAGATAGCTATGCCTACCCTGATATTGTCATCTTCTGTGGAGATGCAAAATTTGAGGATAATGAATTTGATACGCTGACAAACCCGGTTATCATTATGGAAATTCTTTCAGATTCAACAGAGGCATTTGATAGAGGGGATAAATTTGCTTATTACCGAGCGATCCCCACACTTAAAGAATATATTCTTATTTCTCAAAAAAAAATCCGGGTTGAACAGTTCATACTTAGGGATGATAACAAATGGGAATATCGTGTCCTTTCGGCAAGCATGCG
>NZ_DDYV01000124.1:0-1461 GCF_002348205.1 Desulfobacter sp. UBA2225
GGAATTCAAAAACGGCCAACTCCCTAATGACTTGGCAACGCCTTCCTTGATGGCGATGGACGGCACAACAATGATAAATTTGGTAAAGCCGTAGAGCCGGTTCATTTCAAAGATGGAGCGCAGATAGACATAGGTCTTTCCGGTTCCAGTCTCCATTTCCACGGTAAAATCCATGGAGTCCATTTTGTCGGAGGGGGCCAGCCCGTTCTGCAGCTGTATCTTGCGGATGTTTTTGTGGATGTCCTCAGGCAGAAGTTTTAAGCGGTTTCCAATACCCAGATTGTTTTCCATGCCGGGAATGAGCTGCTGGGTCGTGTATTGCAGCGGAGCCACGGTAAAATTGGTCTGGCAAATCTCCTGCCCTTCAAATACACCGGCAACGGATTCTATAGCCTGTTTCTGGAAGTCCAGATTCGGATCAAATTGAATTTTCATTCTGCACCCCCGGTTTTAACCACGGAACACACGGAATACACGGAATACACGGAAAGAACTTGGTTCGCGCTCATTTTCATGTCTGTGGGTGACCAAACCCCTGATCATGAGGGTTTACCGTGAAAATGCAGCTAAAAATAGACATATNNTTTTAACCACGAAAGGCACGAAATACACAAAATTTGATTATTCATGGTTGCCTCCTTTTTTCTTTGAGGCTTCGATCTGTTTTACGGCTTTGTCAAAGTCGGATTCGATTCGCTGGGTTTTGTTGAACTTGTCGTACTCGGCAAATGCCTTTTCTTCTGCCTGTTTGCGGGAGACGGAGCCATAGCCTTCAAGGATTTTGTATTCGTTGAACTCCAGGAAACGGTTCACACTTTCGGCAAAGTTTTCCATGGTGAAGGTGGTGCGGTTTTCAATGATGCGTTCGATATAGTCGAAAAACGCGGTTACCGTTCGCTCCAGGTTTTTGATCTTATCTTCCTGCAGGTAGTTTTTGCCAATGGTTGTGTCTGACTTTAACACACGACCGTCCGGTGCATTTTTGTATGTTTGCATCCCCATCAGCGGTTTCTCGGCATCGGCATTCAGATAAATGATTTCCGCTGCCGTGTGACCGGTGATGGCGAAGTGAAATTTATCCTGAACATGGGCATAGAAATTTCGAGTGGTCTCCGATTTAGGATCATAATCGATACTGCATTCGGCAAAAANNCAAAAATGTCGGTGATCTGCTGATAAATTCTACGTTCAGAAGCCCGAATGGAACGGACGCGTTCCAGCAGCTCGCGGAAATAGTCCTTGCCGAAATAACGACCATTCTTCAGCCGTTCATCATCCATGGCAAAACCTTTGGTGATGTATTCCTTGAGCAGTTGCGTCGCCCAGATGCGAAACTGAGTGGCTTTAGAGGAGTTGACGCGATAGCCGACCGAAATAATGGCGTCCAGGTTGTAGAATTCTAGCTTCCTTTTAACCTGACGGGAGCCTTCCTGTTGAACTGTTTCCAAAATGGAAACAGTT
>NZ_DDYV01000124.1:1544-6155 GCF_002348205.1 Desulfobacter sp. UBA2225
CCACCTTCACAGCTCCATCGGGGGCCGTATAAAGCAGGAAGTCCGTCAACTCATCCTTTGTCGCCAACCGCCGTTCTTCCGTGTTTTCAGCGGATTCGTGTTTATTTGTGTTCATTCGTGATTCCTCCTTGATCCTGAACTGGCGGGGAATCCTCGTGAGTTGCTTCCCATTCTGCCTGAGCCTCTTCGAGTTGTTTTTTTAAAGCCTCTTTATCGGGAAGATAAAGCTGGTAGGCGGAAGCGTGGATGTTGGCGTCCTTTGGTAAGGTCAGTTCAACCAAACGATCATCTTTTGAATGGCAAAGCAGAATACCGACAGTCGGTTTTTCATCCTCCAGTTTTACATAACGGTCGAAGTAGTTGACATACATCTGCATCTGACCGAGGTCTTGATGGGTGAGACGATCCCGTTTTAAATCAATAATCACATAACAGCGAAGTAGTCGGTTGTAGAAAACCAGATCGACATAAAAGTGGTCATCGTCAAAGGTGAATCGTTTTTGCCGCGCCTCAAAGAGGAATCCTTTGCCCAGTTCAAGCAAGAAATGTTCGATTTTATCAATGATTGCCGTCTCAAGATCATGCTCTGAATATTCTGGTTTTTCCTGCAAACCCAGAAATTCCAGAACATACGGGCTTTTCAAAACATCTGAGGGTTTTGCTACTAACTGCCCTTTTTGCGCAAGCTCTTTCACTCCCGCTTTATCACGACTCAACGCAAGCCGCTCATATAGGCTGGAATTGATTTGACGTTTCAGCTCCCGAATACCCCAGGCATTTTGGGTGGCTTCAAGTTCATAAAACCGGCGTTCATCCGCAGAGTCAATCGTGAGCAGAACCACATAATGCGACCAGCTTAACGAAAATTTGGCGGACAGCGTTTGCCAAAAATCATCCGGAAGAAATGAGCTCTCATCACTTTTCCGAGACAGTGTTTCGGAAATTAAAGCAGTCAAAAAAGATTGCGCAGGCAGTGTCTGTTGAATCTTTTGGGAGGATAAAGATGTAACAGACAGTGTCTGTTGAATCTCGGCGTATCCCTGATAAAACTCTCGAAATTTCCTCAAATTTGTTTCGGACATCCCTTTCAAGCCAGATTGGTTCAGCTCCTTCGAGAGGCGTTTGAACAGCTTTTTTCCATACAGATCCGCCCGTTCAGCCCCGCCATTTTCAAACTCCACAATATACCAGCCAAAAAGCCAGTTACGGACAACTAACGCAATATCTACAGAACGAGCCGCCTGCGTCTGCATGGCAGTCTGCGTCTGCGCAAATAGCCCAACCAAACCATCAAAACCCACTTCCGTATGTTCCGTGGTTTTATCCAATTCGTGTTTATTCGTGTCCGTTCGTGGTTTCTTTCCCATCACAAGCTCCTTACATCGACAATGCCGGCCTGTTTGAGAATCTGAACCGCATTGGTTTTAACCACGTCATCCTTGAAGCCGGAGTCCTTGAATACCACGCGCATGATTTCCGGATTAAGCTCGTTTTTCAGCTTGGCAATGCCTTCGACCACTTCAAGCGAGATGGCATCCGACAGGCAGATGATCAGCGCTCCCATACCGATAGAGTAAACCAATTGAGAATGATGTTCATCTTTCATTATCAATTTTCCATTGTCCATTATCCATTCATCAATAGGCAAAGTCAGATCGAGGCCATACTTAAGCAGGACCTCGTAAAGAACATCTTCCTCGCGGCGATCGGTTTTGATGTTGGAAATAAAGTCTTCGAGGGTGCGCTCAGTCATATCAAAGTCCACTTCCCATGGCTTGATATTAGTGGAGTCGAGTTTGAATACCTTGAAGCCAAGGTCACCATCGTATTCAGGATTTTCTTCCTTGAGTTTTGCGATGGCGCGGCGGATGCGTTCTTTACCTACTTCGGCTATATGGGGTAAATTCAACTCTTTTGCAATTTTTCCAGTTGGCAGGCTGTCATCTACACGTTCTGGAATTTGTACCGCAACAAAGTGACCGGTTTTGCTATCAAGAACAGCATGTGCTGCTGAGCACGACCCCGCAAAAAAATCCAAAACGATATCTTCTTCCGCCACTCCAGCAACCTGCATTACCCTTTGAATGAGACCTATGGGCTTGACTGTATCGAATGGAGCCTTGCCATCAAAAAGTGCTTTAAGCTGGTTGGCACCATCTCGTGTGACTCCAACGTCTTTTCCAAACCAAATAGTTTCAGGTGCACGCCCAGTTTGATTTGCGAGATAAATTTTTCTGATAATACGTGTTTCATCATCGGAAAAAAGAATCTCACCAGTGGAGATTTTTTCTTGGACGGTTTCTTTACTCCATCTCCAACCGTTTTCTGGGGGAGATATTACTTTTCCAGATGGTGTAACAATATCGTATATCAGATTTGGGCGATATAATGCATTTCTAACATCACCTGATCGCCAGTCACCATTGGGGTCATTATCAGGATTAGAATAATTTTTATTGTCCTGTTCAGTTCTTGGGAGAGCATGGATTTTATATGCTTCAGATTTTCGATAACCTAATATGTGGTTGTGATGAACGGAGAATATATCCGTATAGCCTTTAGGTTGAACGCTGTGCTGCCATATCACATGAGCGATTATGTTTTCCTCTCCAAAAATTTCATCACATATTTTCTTCAGATTTGATACTTCGACATCGTCAATTACTATAAAAATGGCTCCATCATCTTTAAGAAGGTTTCTGGCAAGCTTCAGGCGTGGATACATCATATTCAACCAGTCGGTATGATAGCGTCCGCTCGTTTCAGGGTTGTTTGAGAGGTTGCGTCCTTCACCATCTATCTGGCCAGTGATTTGTTTGTAATTCTTAATATTGTCCCTAAAATCATCTTTATACACAAAGTCCTTGCCGGTGTTGTAGGGTGGGTCAATAAAGATCATCTTCACTTTTTTGTGATAGCTCTTCTGCAGGAGCTTGAGCACTTCAAGGTTGTCGCCTTCAATGAAAATATTCTGGGTGGTGTCCCAATCCACCGACTCTTCCTTGCAGGGGCGCAAGGTTCCTGTGCTGGGTGTCTGGGCGATCATCCGGGCTTTGCTCTTGCCGTTCCAAGTGAAGCTGTAGCGTTCATCTCGGTCGTCCACAAACGTGCCAAGTACTTCCTTCAGGGCTTCGAAGTCCACCTTGCCTTCGGTAAAGGCTTCCGGGAACACCTCCTTCAGCTTGGCCACGTTTTCGGCTACGATGTCCATTGATTTACCATCCATTTTTTCCATGATTAAACCTCTCTATTTATAACCACGGAAAACACAGAAGGGTCGTCGGCTTCACCGAAAATCTCAGCGTTTTTTTCCGTGTATTCAGTGTGTTCTGTTGTCTCATAAGTTTTCCGCCAGTTGCTTGAGCTCTTGTTCAAATTTCTTGATTTGTGTATTCAGCTCCACCTGCCGGTTAAAAGCTGCTTTTTTCAGCTGCCCGCGCAGCTCCGATATTCTTGATTCAATTTCCCGGCACTTCGTCAACCGTTCGAGCCGGTCTCCGGCTTTGCCGATGGTAAAGGTTCCGGATAACACCGAGCATTCGTATCCGGTAAAGCGATCCGTCCAGGCATTGTATAAAGTGCCGTAGGTCTGAAGCGGCATATTGCCCCATGCAAGTGACTTTATAAATTGATAATTGACAGTGGATAATTGACAATTATTTTCATTATCAATTTTCAATTCTCCATTCTCAATTGTTACTTTCATCCAGCCAGTGGTATAAAAGCGCTCGGCAACAAAGGCTCCATGCTCGGCCTGACTGAAACGTTTGGGAGCGATGCTCAGGGCAACAAGAGATTTATTAACCACGGAAGACACAGAATTTTTATTTTCAGTGTCTTCCGTGTTTTCTGTGGTTCCAATAAAAAAGCCGATCATCAGCGGATAGGGTATTATTCTGTGGATAATTTCGGCGATTCGTTTGTGTCCTTTCTGGGAATTCATTTCAACCTGCAAAACAGCCACCTCAAGATACTCCCGTTCATTGTCCCTGTAGGGAAGAACCGGACAGGTTGATGGCTTCAGGGTGTATTCCCAGTAAACGTTTTTTACGTTTTCCCGGAACAGCTTTTTATCGCTGGCGCCCAAAGAAGGATTCTCAAGGAACAGCTTTTTAGGTACACGTTTATGCAAATACGCTGACTCAGGGAACCCAATATTAACCACGGAATACACAGAAAACACAGAATTGTTTTTTTCTTTTTCCGTGTTTTCCGTGGTTTTATCCAATCTGTGTTTATCGGTGTCCATCTGTGGTTCCTCCCTCTAAGAGAATCAGATACGACACCACTTCAAAGTCATCCATGCCCTTAAAGCTGTTTTTATTGATTACGGTTCCGCCGGGAGAGAAGAGACTCTCTACGCCGCGTTCTTCAGCCGCACCGGTCAGGGCCTGCACGGCTTTGGACAGCAGGTTGCGGTATTGAGACATATCGGAACCATTGCGTGTCAGGCCGGAAAAGCGGGTTGTGGCTGCGCCATCAACGGACTTTTCATGGATACTCATCTTCTTGAGCAGATCCAGAATCTTTTTGGTCTGGGTGAACTGCAAAAGGACCGATCCGTCGTTTTTTACATAGACCAGATATGGGGTGTCCAAAAACGCGGTTTTA
>NZ_DDYV01000286.1:0-10902 GCF_002348205.1 Desulfobacter sp. UBA2225
TGATCTATCTGGGTGCCGTTGGACTTATTGGACAGATCGGCAACCTTGGAAAATGGGCGACAGCAGGTGGTGTCGGCGTGGTTTCCTTTGCGGTCATCGGCGCAACCGTGCTTGTCTATGCCTACCTGGCGCGTGTCCAGAAGCGCTGGCTCGCCATCCCTCTTTGTTCCGCCATCGCAGGTATCATCGCATTCTCGATGGGCGCGGATTTCAGCTTTTCCACCCCGCCGGGACTTCCCCATTTTGATCCCATGTGGTGGTGGGGCCGTGATACTGGGTGGCAGATGGGACTTCCGAACCTGGGCCATTTCATTGCCGTTATTCCGTTCTCCATTCTGGCCGTTGCCATGTGGTCGCCGGACTACCTTGGACACCGGGTGTTCCAGGAACTCAACTACCCGAAAGAGGCCAAAGCCGTCCTTATGGACGTGGACGATACCATGATGGTGGCATCTATCCGCCAGGCCATCGGTTCCTGCCTTGGCGGCGGCAATATCGCCTCCTCCTGGGGTACATACATGATTCCCGCAGCCATTGCCAAGCGCCCCATTCCCGGCGGTGCCATGCTAACCGGCATTTTCTGCGTGGTGGCCGGCATACTCGGCTACCCCATGGACCTTGCCATGTGGGAACCTGTTCTGCGGGTGGCGCTGATTGTCGGCGTATTCCTACCGCTGCTTGAAGCGGGGATGCAGATGGTTAACCACCATAGGGATTCCCAGAGCGCCGGAACCTGTATTTTCGCCTGCGCTTTTGTAAATCCGGTGTTCGGCTGGGCCACTGCCATGCTCCTGGACAACCTGGGGCTCATCGGCGATACCGAGCGGGCCAGATCACTCACCTGGAGTGAGAAACTTATCATCCCGGGTGCCATGTTCCTCGTCTGTACCATTTCCCTCGGGCTGGTAGGTCAGCTTCCCGGGATACCCGGTATCTTCTAAAAACTTACCGCCGCCCGCTCCGGGGCAACCATTTGAAAAGCCCGTCGATGCCTGGCATCGACGGGCTTTTTTATACATTTTTACATGTGCATATTATGCAACTTGTTTTTCTCTGCCAACCTCATCTTTCTGTGTCATCAAAGAGACAACAACCAGCGTTATAAAGGCAAGCGGGATTGATATGATACCGGGATTATCCATGGGTATAGGAGCGGATGACGGGAGCAGTCCATACACCTCAAAGGTCGAGGGCGACAGTAAAATCATTGTTAACGCGCTTATTATACCCACTACGATGGATGCGGAAATACCCTTTGCAGTGGTCTTCTTCCAGAACAGCATCATTAAAATCGCGGGCAGGTTTGCTGAAGCTGCAACCGCAAAAGCCAGCCCCACAAGGAACGATACGTTGATCCCTTCGAATACGATTCCCAATAATATGGCAAATACCCCTACCACGACCGCCGCGATTTTACCCGCTTTTACCTGGCCCTTATCGGTCAACGGAATTCCAAAATAATTGGAAATCAGGTCATGGGCAACAGCACCGGATGCTGCCACAATAAGCCCGGACACTGTCCCGAGAACAGTTGCAAAGGCGATGGCGGATATTACGGAGAATAATGCAATACCAAAAAATTTTGCCAGAAGAGGTCCGGCCATGTTGCTGTTCTGAACATCAAGTACGCCGGTAATCATTGCCCCCAGCCCCATGAAAAGCGTCAGGACATAAAAGAAACCTATAGCTGCTATGGCAAGTATCGTTGACTTACGCGCGGCCTTAGGGCTTGGCACTGTATAATACCGGATCAGAATATGAGGCAGTGCAGAGGTGCCAAAGAATAATGCGATCATCAGGGAGACAAAATCAAGCTTGGACATAAAGGTTGACCCCTCTTTGACCTTGAATTTTAATCCGGGTGTCATGATATCCTTACCCGGTGTCGGATTCTGATACCAGAGCTGGACTTTGTCCTCTTTGTCCAGAAAAATTGTCTTTTCAAAACGGATGATGGTGCTGTCGCCTATTGTTGCCAGGAATTTAAATGGCCCGAGGCTCCCTGAGTCCGTAACCTCTTCTCCATCAACGATGATCTTGCTTGCGTGGCCTACCTGGTAGAACTTCTGGGCATCCTTTGGCTCGCCATTGTAAAGTACTTCGCCATTTTTGGCATTTACAACCGAAAGCGCCTCTTCAAGGACGGCATTTCCATCTTTTTCAGTCAAAGCCCACCATGTATTTACGCCCTCTTTGTTTAATTTTACATAATGATGGCCCTTGGCATCTTGCTGAGCCCCGATGATTTTGTACTCACCGCTCTCAATTGCCGTAACCTCTCCATTGGCGACAGTGGCATTTATCGTTTTAAATTTATGATAATTTTCGGCAGGCGGGGTTTTAATGCCATGCACAAATATGGCAATTGAAAGAACCGAGGAGAAAATGATCAGCAGGGCGCCTTTTATGAATTGAACGTACGTGGTTGATGCCATCCCTGCTGTTGCGACAATAAAAATAACGATTGCGCCGACAAGGATAACCCCGACGTAATGCGGCATGCCGAGCAGAGGTGTCACAAGGCTGCCTGCACCTACCATCTGAGGTACAAGATAACATAAAGAGACAATCAGCGTGCTGATAGCCGCTGTCAGGTGAATGCCCCTTGAGTTGTATTTATTGTTAAGCGCATCTGTGAATGTGTATTTACCAAGACGCTTCATCGGCTCGGCCACAATAAACAGGGCAACGACCCACCCGGCAAGATAACCGATCGAATATAAAAATCCGTCGTATCCGCTGAATGCGATCATCCCGCATATACCAAGGAAGGAGGCGGCTGAAAGATAATCACCTGCGAATGCAATACCATTTACACCCCAGTGTATATCTCCACCAGCAGCATAATACCCTTGTGATGTCGTTGTTTTTTTTGCAAAAAAAGATGACATCCAGAGTACAGCAAGTACAAAAGCTACAAATATCGCTACAGCGAACGGGGATGCATTATATATCATTTGTCAGAATCCTCCTTTTCATTCAGTTCATCTTCTTTATTTGTGCAAAGAATGTCGTAAATGATTCCCATTACGAAGGCCAAAGCAATCAGCCCAAAGCCGTACACAACTGCCAGATTTTGACCGGCAAAAACCTTTACCGCCATTGTTTCTGGACTGGCAACGTTTATCCAGATAAATCCGCTATATACTAGAACGTAAAGAAGAAATAACCACAAACCAAGTGTTGTCTTAAAACCAATTGCTTTGTCCTCTCCCCAGTCAGTTGA
Source organism: Desulfobacter sp. UBA2225 (assembly GCF_002348205.1). NCBI lineage: Bacteria > Pseudomonadati > Thermodesulfobacteriota > Desulfobacteria > Desulfobacterales > Desulfobacteraceae > Desulfobacter > Desulfobacter sp. UBA2225. The sequence continues at coordinate 3,227 of NZ_DDYV01000286.1, forward strand.
CGGCCCGTGTCCACCCATAGCTTCTCTCCTTATTTAAAAAGTTTAATTTAATCTTTAGGATAAAGTTTAATTTAATTTCGGATATGCCTGTTTATAAACAGTATGTCATAGTTCAGGTGTCCTTTTTTTCAATCATCTTCAACAGGATATGAAAGCAGAACACAGCCTCAGCCCAAATGGTAATACGGATAACTCCTGATATGAACGTTATCTTTGCGAAAAACGGTTTCAGGTTTAAAGAACTTGACCTGGTCATTCCAACAACTGCGAATTGAACTTTCCATTCCCCCCCTCCCTTGTCAGTTTTAGGTTAGCTTCTCGTACTCTTTTTCTTTATCGAACAATATTTCTACCCACAAAATCCCGGTGGAATTATTGTTTTACTATAAAGCAGGAAAAATCCGGTATAACAGGATACGAAAACAGAATGCAGCTACAGCCCAAATTGCAATACAGGTAACAATGGCGCGAACGTCGTTTTTGAGAAAAGTGCTTTCAGGTTTAAAGAAATTGATCTGGTAATTATCACTACTGCTAATTGTACTTTCCATTTCCCCACCCTTGTACTTTTTAGTTTAGATCCATGTACTATTTCGTACCATGTACTATTTCGTACCATGTTTCTTTGTCAGACAATATGTATACCCACCAAATCCCGGTGGCGTTATTGTTTTACTATAAAGCAGAGAAAATCTTACATTAACATTCATTAACTATCATTCATTAGCATTTATTCCTTCATAGCAGAAAAATAATTTAAATGTCAAAAACAAAAATACATTTTTTTTTCGAATCAATGAAACATATTGGAATCAAAACAAAAATTTATCTATTATTTTCTCATGCCGCCTCCCGGATCGAACCCGGCCATGAAAAAGAGGCTGTGAACACAAGCCGGACGCGTCCTAAAAGAGATCAGGTTCGGATATCACGATAACTACGAAATATTGTCGGAAGGGTTTTGGAAAACCCAAATACCTGAATTCGCAACCTAAGAAACTTAGCCATAAATATTTTTTGACCATTATTTAATCTTCATGTATACTTTTTTAAACTTTTGAAGTTCCTTATTAATCCGGTTGTTTTTCTTTACAGATTATAGGCTGGCGACCTACAGGTTTAATGGCATTTTCCTCTTTAATGGTATATTTTTCGCCGACGGTAACGGCACGACGAAAGTTCATTTTACAGGGCTTGGTCATAACATCGGCCACAGCGTAGGTTGGGTTGAACGAAGTCAAACCCAACAACTTATCGGTGTTGGGTTTCGTTCCTCAACCCAACCTACCAAAAATTCGGATGCCCTAAAATATGACCAAGGCTATTTTACACAAAGAGGATCAAAGTGACGGCTGCCGGACAAGCAAAAGATTAACACACGTTTAATAGTATTGAACTTGGACATCTAAAAAAGGCAAGCCGTTAAAACCTAACGGCAACTAACCGCCAAATTAACGGCAAAGGAGCAGGTATGAAAGAGCATCAATCCCAAGTTTTTTTGCAGCGGGCCCGATTTTTCACCATGATGAGGAGACTTGCATTTTTACTGGTCAGCCTTACCCTGATTTATTCTTTGACCGCCGTGGTCTATTCCACCCAGGTGATCTACAAGGTTAAGTTCAACTATGCTGTTATCCTCGAACAATTTGGAGGAAAAAGAGAGGCCGTCACCGATGTGGGCTGGCACTTCAGGCTTCCCTTCTTTACCCGTCTGGAGAAAGAGGTTCCTTTAATGAACCAGAACATGTACATCGGTGGTTCCACAGAACCCATTAAAATTATTTCCCAGGAAAACGTGGCCCTGTGGACATCTGCCCTGATGACGTTCAGGATAAAAGACCTTAAAGTCTGGGGCATTGAAAATTTGTCACCTGAAATTCTGCTTCAGGGGGATTACGACGGAATTGCCAAGGATATTCTACAGGGCAAAGAGGTCAACAGGTTGATCTCGAACAGGGAAAGCATAAAAGAAGAGATCTTTCATGCATTAAAAAATCGGCCCATCAATAAAAACGGTCCCACCCTTGAAGGAAAGTACGGCATTGAGGTGGTCAGTTTTGTTCTCAATGAAACAAGGTTCGGCGACAAGCTGGTGGAGGCCACGGAAGAGAAAAAGCGGCGCCAGCTCATTGCAGAGGCAGAAAACTATGCCGCCGACCAGGAAGCCCAGAGGATTCAAAAACTTTACAAAGCCTACCTTGACGGCATTCAGGCACTCCATTTTGCATTAGGCGGCCGGGAAGACCAACAGGTCAACCCGGACCTGCTTGAATTTCTTTCCCAGCAAAAATGGGCCACGGCCTATGAAAAGAACGAATCAAAGCAGAAAACCTTTGTGCTCCACGACGGCAAAAGTTCCCCGGCGATAACCCTGCCCTTCCCGGCAGACAGAGCAGTGTCAGATTAGGAACAAGGATAAACCAATGGCCAAACGACATACAAAGGAAAAAAAATACATTGCCCTGCCCGAAGAGGCCATTCATAAAATTGAGTCCATGGTGAAAACCTGGACCTACGACACCAAGGCCTTTGTCAGGTCCAGGCTCAACCAGTACAGACCGCCCAACCCCTTGATCTCTTTGCTGAAAAATTTTTTCTTTTTTGCCTTTTTCATGAAAAGAAAACAAAAGCGGATGAATATCCTCAATAACCCCCAGATTCTCATAGACTGGAAAAAACGATTTTTATATTCAGGGGAGATCAATCCTGCCGCCTCCTGGAACAGGATCATTGAAAAAGAACTGACAACGCCCGAATACCATTACCTTATCGCAGTTCTGGACAGAGAGCTGACCGACCTTCATGTCCCTGTGGAATTAGAAAAGATCTTTGAAAAGATCTACAGGGTTCATATCAGAAAGGAACACCTGGAAGACCCGGATGTTCCCAAAGCCCCCATCATGCTCATTGAAGGGACTTCGGGTTCCGGGAAAAGCGCCACGGCAAAAGAAGCCCTTGAAAAAGTGGTATTTAGAAACGAGGTGATTCCCACGGTGGACTGGCGTAAAAAGCGGGACGAAATTCTAGGGGGATACAGCCTGTTCACCCAGCTTGAGGATGTGGACCCTGAGTTTGCCATGCAGATTGCAAAAAAGAAGAAAACCGACTTTTACCTGCGCTTGGCAAAAATCCCCATTCTCAAATGGATTTTTAGAAAACGGATCATGCATAACCTGACGGATTTTGAAGATTTAGGTATTTTAGTGGACATGTCCGTCATCACGCCCAATGATTACCAGACCGCTCTGTCAGGAGAACCTGGCAACTATTTTAAGCGGGCCATGGGTCACCCCAAGGTCACGTCAATCCGCCACATTGAAGAGGCCCATTCTGCATTTGGAAAATCCGGGTCCGGAAGCGACGGCATGGAAAAACAGCAAAGGACCCTGATTGACACCTCCAACATTGTCCTGGATGAAATCATTGACGGAAGACGGGACTGCTTTATTATTGCCACCAGTGACCAGTCCCACCGTTTTGATGCTGCCATTTACCGCAGATTTGTTGAAAAAGGCGTGATCATCGACATTTCAAAATACTGGATGAATCCGGAAAACTTAAAAAAAATCATCATTCTTGAAATCCGGCGCTACCAGATCCCCACCAAGTTTAAGCCGGACTCACAACAACTGGACGCTGCCGCAGATAAAATCTATGCCATTTTCAGGGAGAGAAGCCTGAAAATAACCCCGGCCTACGTGAGAAAGCTCATTGAATCAATTACCTCCATACAGGGGGATTTTGTCCTGGAATTTTTAGATGATGCCGTCTTGATCCGTAAGGCCTTCCAGCTGGTGGCCAAAAATGTGTATGGAGAACTTTACGATAAGGTGGTTGACCAGATGGACCGGAACCTGAATTGGGAGGCGTATGTGGGCGACATCAAGGATAAGTTCTCTGAGATGGCCAACAACTGTTTTCATTACGGGGTCAGCGAAGATAAGGGCGTGGTCCTCACGGGCCCGCCGGGATCGGGCAAAACCTACCTGGTCAGAACCTGGCTTTCCTCCAATAGCAAGGTCCATGATATTGCGACAAGCCCCTCGGCGCTCCAGGACCCGTCAAGTCCTGTACACGGCGCCGTATCCAACCTTGAAAAAGTGTATGATATTGCAAAAATGATCGCCCCCACGGTGATCTTTTTTGACGAGGGAGATGCGCTTGCCCCCAGACGAAGCGGCACGGGAGGCCACCCTTCGGATGCCCTGACCAACAAATTTTTAAATATCATTGACGGTGAAATTCCTTTGAATAAGGTATTTACGGTCTTGACCACCAACCGCCTGGATATCCTGGATCCAGCCCTGATCCGGTCTAAGAGACTAAAAACGCTTGATATATCAGGACATATGCGGCAAAAGGATGTGTTTGAAATCATCAAAAAGCAGTTCGAAAATGTTCCCCACCCACGCCAATTCGGGGTGGAAAAAATCATAGAAACCGCCCAGGGGATCTGCAATACCCCGGCAGACTACACATCGTTTACGGAAAAGGCCATAGCCCTTTGCAGCACCGAGTTTAAAGTTTTGCTCAAACTTCGGGATCTCAAATCCTCAACCCAGGATGAAAAATATAACTTTGTCAAACTTAATTTTAAAACCGTCTTAGGGATTCTTGATGCCATTAAAGCCCCGCCCCTGATCAAATCCAAAATCAAACACGACCTGAAAAATTTTGTAGAGCATTACGACACGATCCTGGAAAATGTGAATCATATCAGCCGGGAACACGATTACCCCATTGTTGTGGCCCACCTGGAATCCGCCAGAAGAGAGATTTCCCAAAGCCCTACGCGCAAAGGAACCATCCAGCTCAACGAATTTTTAGAGACCGAACTGAGCCAGGAACCCCAGGTCGGTTTTATTATCGGCGTGGGAGCCAATGATCTGACCGGCATGCTGTTGCCCATTGCCACCAGTCTGACCGGCAGGGTTGAAAACGCACCGATCATTGTAACCGGTGCCGTGGCAACGCCTTCGGCCGAGACCGCCCAGATGGATATGGCCGTAAAAATGACCAATCAGTCGGCCCAGGAAGCCCTGACCATGGTGAAAAACTATATCCAGGGCCTATGCCCGGATATCAGCATTCCCTGGCTGTTCGGGGATTTCCTCCAGCGGTACTCGATCCACCACCAGCTGTTGTCCGCATCCTACAACGTCGGCGGACCGTCCGCAGGATATGCCCTGGCCCTGAATACCCTGTCGGTCTTGCTTCAGATCCCCCTTTGCAATGACTTTGGAATTACCGGCGCCCCCTGGACCAAAGGGGTCAGAAAGGACGAAATCGGCGGTTCGGTTATCATCGGCGGGCACCGGAAAAAAACGGAAAAAGTGCTGCTGTATCTTCGTAGGATGTACATGCCGCTGCTGAACTACCAGGATCTTGAGCCTGAATTTCTTATCGGCTACTGGCAGCGTGACAAGGATATTATTGCCGTAACGCATTTTGCCGACCTCATGTCCGAGATTCTGTTCCTGGATAAGGCCCACAATGAGATGCAAGAAGACTTAATTAAAAAGAGAATCAAATACAAGACGGAAAAATACTATGACTCCCAGAATACGCCTGATCTGAAAGAAGATATTATCCAGGCCAAAAAGATTATGAGAAAACGGGCCGAAGACGAAATTCTCAAACGGGTCAATGCCATCAGGTTCTATCTCCAGGACCCCGGCCGGGAAAAATATATTTCCCATGAAAAAATATTTCAAACCTATATTAAGGCAAATTGACCGGAACAGATCACAGGGTTATTGAAGGGTCACTTCGCTGAACGGGCCGACGGCCGCAAATTGGCTTTCATCCAGGGTCTCTATAACCTTTGCCTCACTCAAGGTCATGCGTTCTTTTTTGATCATTTTCGAAATCACGGCAGGGGTTGGGCTGCTGGTATTTTTGACATATTGGGCTTCGACGAAAAAATCGTTTTGAACCGGATACCCTTTGATCTGGATCAGGGCTTCCCGGATGGGATCCAGCGGCCCCTGCCAATACCGAAGCAGAAAGTTCAATTGTCCCAGCCGTTCGGCTTCAACTCCGAGGGTTTCGGCCAGGCGTCGGTGAAAATCACCATATTGATCAGCGCCGGGCACGGCATCCGATACCCACAGGTGCTGGCGGATCAGCGTGATACTGGCCGCGCTTTTTTTAAGATCCCGGGTCTCCAGCCGCAAATCGGCTTCAATGAATCGGCATGGATATCCGCCCACCGTTTTTGTTTCAGGATCCACTGTAATGGAAAATACCGGATCTGCCACCTCGTAGCGGGCGTTGATAATCTGAGCAGCCCCTTCCGTCATGGGGCTATTGACCTGAAGCATCCGTGCATGGTGTATGTTCTCAAACGGCAGGGTCAAAATTTTATTTTTATACCAGTCAATTTCCCGAATCTGGCGCTTCTCCAACAGAAAGTGGGTGGTATCCCGCTGCTCCTTAACCTTACCGAAAAACCGCTTCATCCAGCTTCCGGTGTAGCGGGTCTGTTTGTCCACCAGCATGGCCCGGGGGGTGTACCCCACCCGAAGTTCGGATTCCTGTTTGCCCATGAGGTATTCATCGCTCTGGTAATTGTGGACGAACAGTACGTCACCAAAACAGGCCGGAGCAGGCATGGCGCATACCAGCGCGAGCCAGATGCCCAAAAGCATTCCAAAATATTTTATCAATTTTTAAAGCCCCAGCAATTTTTGGTGAAGATAGGATAGACCGAACATGGTCGCCAGCGGAATCCCCAGCCCGAAGACCGAGCCCCAGAAAATGCTTCCGCTCGGGTCAAACCCATATGGTTTGGTAAAATACAGAAGAAAATTGATGCCGATCCCTGTGAACAGATAGGTATTGTACCATCTGCGTTTGTTTTTTTCCCAATTCTGCAATCGTTCGTTGCGTTCTTTTTCCATTGTCATGATTACCTGTTTAATATTTGCGCATAAAATGCCACCCCTGCGCATGGCGCCGGGGTGGCATGGACTGCTTATTGTTCCGGTCTTATATCCAGTGAATATTTCTGGATCACTTCTTCTTTGCACGGTTTCGTCATCAGGCTGACGACTATGAAGAAAATAAATCCGACAAATACCCAATAGAATTGATGCGGTGTGCTGATTTTATTGGCAGGGTCACTGAGAAAAAACCAGTGATAGCTGCCCAGTTTATATTGTGCATACATCCATGACCCGGTTGAAAGTATTGTCATTACCAGGATGTTGGCGATGGCAGCCGTTGTAGTGCTCCGGGTCCACCAGATGCCTAGAATCAGCGGTGGGCCGACGGAACAAAGGATAACGATAAATGCCGCCCCGGAGATATCCAGAACCAGTGCCGGCGGATTGAATGCGAAGCACATAGAGACGAACACGATCAATATGGTCATAACCCGTGTGGCCTGTACAGGTTTATTCTCGGGCCAACGGCTGCCAAAGACTTTTCCCACCAGATCCCTTCCCAGCAAAACGTTAAGGACCATGGTCCAGCCCGCGGCTGTAGCCATGGCGATGGCCAGGCCGCCCGCCGCCAGTACGGAAAGGAGGAAGGGGCTTTTCAATCCCTCTACGGCGGCGATCATTGAATAATCGGTGACGGATGCCCCGGCAACACCGTATGCGGTCTTCATGTGTTTGAGCACCCCCATGGCGTCGGTGATGCCTTCGGTCTGCATAAGCGGATGAAGGGTT
>NZ_DDYV01000041.1:0-4311 GCF_002348205.1 Desulfobacter sp. UBA2225
CCACGTTCATAATGAAGTTGGTCATGATCATGACAAAAAATGCAATGCTTAGAATGAACACAAAGTAATTGGCTTTCTGGAACAAGGTCAACCAGTTGATGGCAAGCCATTCTGCCGCCCCTGTTTCCCACAGGCAGAAGCCGATACTCATGGCACCGCCGAACAACAGGATGATATTCCAGGGAATCGCCTCAAGGTCTTGAATGTTAAGGATGTTGAAGATAAAGAATAAAACCGTTGCCACAAGCATGATCGCGTTTTTGTCAAGGTTGGATATGGCAGGGATAAACTGTTTGGCGGACATGATGGCGATGGCGGTAAAAATGATGGTTGCTGCCAAAATTTCCTGTTTTGTAATGCCACCCATGGCTTTTCCCAGCATTTTGGCCTTTTCTCTGAGGCCCGGGATGGTTTTTTTCTCAGGCTTGCATACGATCATGAAAAAGCCCCATAGAAGAAAGGTCATAGCCCAGCCCACAGGCGCCATATAGTAGGTCAGCTCGAAAAAGGAGATTTCCGTTCCAACGATATCTTTGAAAAATCCAATAGCCACGGCACCGCGAGCAGCGCCCAGAAGCGTGATAATGGAGCCGGCACCTGCAATAAACGCCATGCCGATGAACAGGCCTTTACCGAACTTGGTGGGGCCGGGCTCATCTGTATACATCCCGTAGATGGTCATCAAGAGCGGAAACATGGTGGCTGCTACAGCCGTATGGGCCATAATATGGGTCAATGCGGCGGTGACCACAAAACAGCCCAGATATATCATGCTGGTTTTTTCCCCTACAACGGCCAGCATTTTGTAGGCCAGACGTTTGGTCAGCCCCGTTTTTGTGAACACCATGCCGATGACCAGGGATCCGAAAATAAACAGGACGGACGGGTCCATGAAGTCCTTGAGGGCTTCCTTGGCGGTACGGACCATAAAGAGTACCTGGAGGGCACCTATAGCCAGACTGGTCACACCAATGGGTAAAACCTCAAATACCCACCAGGTGCCGGCCAGAAGAAAGATGGCAAGTGCGCCTTTGCCCTGGGCGCTTAGTATAAAATGTTTTCCGGCAGGATCCACGGCGTCGGGCCACGCCGGAGAAAAATTAACAATGGCGAACAGAGTCAGGCCGATCAGCATGAACAGTGTTCTTTTCCAGTCCAGTTGTGGTTTTGCTGCATCTGCAATTTCAGTGGTCATTTGGGTCCCTCTCTCCTTTAGGTTAATGAATCATTGCTTCATTTAAATTTTGTTTTTATAAGTATTTTTTATATTTTTCAACGCTTTGTTTTATCAAGTTTTTCGTTTGAACGGAGCGGTCAAGTCCCAATTGGGAACGATGCCGCCTTTGTAGAAGTTCGGACCTATTTTCGTTTTAACGGATTTTACGCCGGGCACCTCACCAGCAAGATCCATGATCTCTTTTTGTGCCCGGGCCAGGTTCATCACTTTTCTATCAAGAGTAACCAGCACATGGCCCGAATCAGATTCAATAATCAGGTGGTGCCCAAGGCCGGCTAAGGCCGCATCAACCCTGGCACTGATATTAAAATCAAGAGCATGGATAATTTTATCGGCATTTTCGGTTGAGCTTGCGATATCTGATCGTATTTTTTCAAGGCCCTGGTTAACCGCTTCTATGGTCATGTCATGTGCCGCAGCATCAATTTTTTTCCATTCCAGAGCCATATTATGCCGTGCGGGGTCCCACAGGGAGTCTAAATTTAACTGGGCGGCAAAGCGCTGTTCTCCGTGATCGGACCGAGCGATGGCATTGGTGGCGGCCTGGCTGGATAAATGGTCTATATTCATGGCTCTTTGCCTGCGCACCTGCATGGGGGTTGCCGACATGATTCTGTAAATGCCGGAAACAGATGCGGGTATCAGGTGGGATAAAATACCCGAAAACAGGCAGGGACCATTTAAGATATTCTGGGATATCTGTACCTTCAGTGCGGCAAGGCATTTTTTTCTGTCGTGGGTAAAATTGTCAAAAGGAATTTGTCTGCACTGGATGGACTTGAAAATAAGGTCTGTTTTTAGATCATATGCCTGGCCGGTTTGTTCAACCAATACCGGATCTTCGTATACGGTGCATTGATATAGGGCAGATAGGGCGTCAATAACTCGGTAGGGGGAGGCGTATATACCGCATGTAATGGCAATCTGGGTCATGTTCTCTAATCTGCTCAGCCAGGGTTCGGGTTATCAATTAAAGTCAGGACCACAATTAGCAAGGAATGTGCCATGTTTTAAATTTTATTGTAAAACAAATAGTTAGGTTTTTATAAATAAAGAAAAGATTTAAATTAAAACAATATGAAACAAAATGAAAAACACATTTTAAAACGTTTTGAGACGTTATATAAAATTGCCCTCAACCATGCGGGTGAAAAGGATATCACCCGGGTTCAGCGTCTGGGTTTGCCATCGTTTAAAGGCATAGGCCCAAGCGCCGGAAACCCCGTCAAAAACCTTAATTTTTTTCCATTTTAGAAATTCATAATATTCATCTTCAATGGCACCACAGATGAGCGTGTTGATATCCTGGGCCAGAAGGGTATGACACAGTTCATCCGAGGATGACCTGGGCAGCACAATAATTTTTTTGTCCTGGATATCGGAATCGTTTACTGTTGTCAGAATGATGACTTCAGTGGTCAGGTCAAACCTGGGTACAATCTCTTCACCAAGTATTGGGATGGCAATTTTATGCAGTGTCATCGTTCTATTCTATCTGAAATTCCTTAATTTTCCGCCATAGTGTGCTGCGACTCATGCCAAGGATTTGCGCGGCTTTATCTTTTTTGCCCCGGGAGGTTTTCAAGGCATCCATAATCATCTGCCGCTGTACCGAGGACCAGGTTTGTCCGCTTTTATCCGGTTCCGAAGGTGCAGCAGAGCTGCGCAGTTGTGTTGGTTTGGTGTCGCAGAGATCCTGCGCTGCCGGTATATTTGAAACCCTTTGTACAGGTTCATGATCCAGAATATAGGCGGGCAGGTTCTCTGCTTCGATTCTGGTCCCCTGGGCCACATTCACGGCATACTCCATAATATTTTTCAGTTCCCTGATATTTCCCTCATAGGTGTAATTCAATAAAACAGCCAGGACCGGTTCCGAAAAGCCATTGATTTTTTTATTCTGTTTTTTTGTGTAGTGGTTTAGAAAATAGTCAAGCAGAAGACGAATATCTTCACCCCGTTCACGTAAGGGCGGCAGATGCACCCTGGCTACATTCAGACGGAACAGTAGATCTTTCCTGAATTTACCTATGGATACCATATATTCGAGGTCCCGGTGGGTGGCGGCAATAATTCTTACATTGGCATTGAATCCTTTGGTGGCACCTAACGGATAAATGATTCTGTCATCAAGAAATGTGAGCAGTTTCACCTGTAGAGGCAAGGGCAGGTCCCCGATTTCCGTTAAAAAAATAGTGCCGTTGTGAGCCAACTTGAACCGGCCGGGTTTGTTTTCTACAGCGCCGGTGAATGCCCCTTTCATATGACCGAAAATCTCGGATTCCAAAAGGGTCTCGGGCAGTGCGCCGCAGTTAATTTTAATAAATGGACCGCCTGCGCGCTGGGATGTCTGGTGTACGGCTTCTGCCACAAGGTCCTTGCCCGTGCCTGTCTCCCCGGTGATTAGGATGGATGCATCACTTTGGGCAAGCATGGGAAGGGTTTGAAATATTATTTCCATTTTCCGGCTTCGGCCGATGATATTGGCAAAACTGTAGGCCACATTCTTTTCAGGGTCATTGGTGGTACTGCTTCTCAAATCCTCGATGGTTTCCATATAACCTGTAAAATGACCCTGATTATCCACGATTTGTGCGGTGGTAATCCGTACAGGCAGTTTCTGTCGATCTGTATTAATAATATCACTGGTGCAGGATATGGACCGGTTTTTACGGTGGGTGGCGAGGATCGGACAGTTGATGATGCATGCAGAACTGCGCAGGATATTTCTGCAGGGAATGCCCCTGGCCATATCTAGGGAAAATCCCGTGAGTGCATGAAAGTACCGGTTAAGATGAACCACTCGCAAATCCCTGTCCATCAATAGTATGCCCAAGGGAATTTCATCCAGGATGTGGGTAAAATCCAGAGGCGATCTCATTAATTGATGAATTTCAGGAAATAATTGCATCCTTGAATGGGTTTCCTTTTTTTAGAGTAGTTTCAAGTGCCAGTTCCAGGTTCCTGGACGTGACTTCATCCGTATCCCCTTAGGTATATTTTCAAACAGGTTCACGAGCATGACAAAGCCTGCCTGTTTTAATTCATCGGTTTTGGATGACAGGTCCAGTGGC
>NZ_DDYV01000126.1:0-11576 GCF_002348205.1 Desulfobacter sp. UBA2225
ACAAAGGCTGAGGTGTAAATCACAAGGCCTAACAGCAGGGCAATGAATTCAGGCGACAGCATCAGTCCGCCTTTGAAATTAAACCCCTTCAGCTCAGGAATATCCATGGTGTGCGGTGCGTCGAAACTTGCCCATACCAGAAGCGGCAGGCCGATAATCATGCCGAAAGATGTCCAGGAAACAGGAAAATCCTTTCCGGATGAATCCTGTCGCCGCCTGGCCCAGGATTTCAGGATCAATGCCCCGACAATCCCTAAGCCAAAGGCAATAAACATGTATACATGGGCCGGATGGGAGGTCGGGACTGCCATGATGACACCCCGGTTACACAGATACATGCCGGGAAAAGGATGCAGGGCCTGTCTGACCGGGGGCAGGGCTTCATAGAAAAGGGCATACCAGAAGAAAAGTTGAAGTAAAATCGGTATGTTCTGCATGAGTTCAATGTAAATGCCGGCCAGTTTTTTTACCAGCCAGTTGTCGGATAGCCTGGATACACCGACAAATACGCCAAGGACAAGGCACAGAATAATACCGATGACACTGACTTTAAGTGTATTAAGGATGCCAACGACCAACGCTCTGGCGTAAGAGTCCGCAGCAGAATAGGGGATCAGGCTTTCACCGATTTCAAAGCCCGCTTCTTTGTCCATGAAGCCGAAGCCCGAGGCAATGTTTTGCTTCTCCAGGTTGGTCAGGGTGTTTGAGATCAGGTACCAGGCTAAAAGGCCCACCATGATTATGGTCAGCCCCTGATAAGCAATGGCCCGTTTATCCGGGTCCAGCCAGAATGGTATTTTTTTTTCCGGAGTGTTGTTTGCCATAATTTATCAGTTCAGATGAAAAGTGCCCGGAGGCTGAGTGCTCAGACTCCGGGACTCTATTGGTAATTTGCTATCTGATGGGCATTGCATACATCAGACCGCCTTCGGTCCACAGGGCATTGAGGCCTCTTTGCAGCCCAAGAGGGGTGTCTGGTCCGACGGTGCGGTTAAAACTTTCACCATAGTTGCCCACCTGTTTTATAATATTGTAAGCCCATTTGTCATCCAGGCCCAATTGGGAGCCGATACCGGGCGTTACACCAAGAAAACGCTGGATCTCCGGGTTTTTTGATTTGAGCATTTCATCAACATTTTGGGAAGTAATACCGAATTCTTCAGCCTGGATCATGGACATGATGGTCCAGTTAACAATGTCATACCACTGGTCATCACCGTGTTTAACTGCAGGCGCCAGCGGTTCCTTTGAAATAATGTCCGGCAGCATTTCATAATCCGTTGGTGTCTGGGCCGTTGCCCGGGCAGCAGCCAGCTGGGACGCATCAGATGTAAGCACATCGCAACGGCCGGCAAAAAAAGCCTTGGCAAGTTCTGCGGTTTTTTCAATAACAACGGGTTTCCAGTCCATGCCATGGGTCCTGAAGTAGTCGGCAATATTCATCTCATGGGTGGTGCCGGGAAGAACGCAGACAGTCGATCCTTCGAGGTCTTTTGCACTTTTTACACTCAGTTTTTTAGGTACAAGAAACCCCTGGCCGTCATAGTAGTTGGGATGAGCAAAGTTAAGGGTATTTTGGGTATCTCTGGAAAGGGTTATGGTGGTGTTTCGGCACAGTACGTCCACTTCACCGGACTGTACTGCCGGAAAACGCTGAACAGCGGTCAATGCTGTGAATTGAACCTTGGTTGCATCGCCAAGAACAGCGGCTGCAACGGCTTTGGCTGAATCAACATCCAGGCCTTGCCATTCGCCGTTTTTGTCAGGCTTGCTGAAACCGAACACGTCTCCGTTAACACCGGCTTTAAGATAGCCGCGGGCTTTAACCTCATCCAATGTTCCTGCGCCGGCAACAGATACGAGAACCATGGAAATCATACAGATAAACGCAATACTTAACCGTTTCATAGATCACTTTCTCCTTAATAATGATTTTTGATATGTAAAGAAACCCCCGTAAATATTTAGCATACAATGTTAATTTTTCAAAAGATTTTTTTGTTTTGTGCAGAGATCGGGGGTGTATAATCTTTTATGCTTAGATTTGTAAGAAATTAATTGGCCAAATTGGGTGAAAATAATGTAGATTGATTTTAGTGTGCCTTGTGTTTATTGTTACTGATTAGGAGATTCTTGTGGACATTTATAAAAAAGAAAAAATAACGGATTATACCCATCTGAACTTGATTCGCGCCAGGTATAGGGACAGGTCCGGCACGGATAAATCCTGGTTGTATGCATCCAGGCAAAGTACGGCCAGGCCTGATGCGGTAGTGGTTGTTCCATTCCATCAACAGGAGAATAAACTGGTCGTTATCAAGGAGTTTCGGGTGCCTTTGGGCGGATTCCAGTATGGTTTTCCCGCAGGCCTTGTGGACCCCGGCGAAAGTGTTGTTCAGGCCGGTCGGCGTGAATTGTATGAGGAGACCGGCTTAACGGTTGTGAATGTGATAAAACAAAGCCCTGCGATATTTTCTTCATCCGGATTAACAGATGAAAGCATAATCCTTTTATATGTGGATTGTGAGGGATCTGCAAATACCGAATATAACGAGGCTTCCGAACTGATTGAGGTAAAGATGCTGTCACCGGATCAGGCGGCCGACTGTCTATGCCAAGACAATATTTTGTTTGATGTAAAAACATGGATTGTTTTGGACCGGTTTGCTGCAACAGGTAAGATGGTATAAGGACGCCATCGCGTGTTTTCAAATTTTATATATTTTCTTGCGGCCCTGGTGATTTACACCACATCGGAGTTGTTTGACAAACCTTCGGGATTTGATCCCGGGGCCATTGGTTTCTGCCTGCTCTCAACGGCTGCATTTGCCCTGGTCTGCCGGATTTATTTCAATCGCCTGTCACGCCTTGGGCAGGCCTTGCCGGCACAGGAAATTGACCAGCGGGTGAACACTGCCGTCTCACGGCTCTCCATTTCGGCATTGGTGCTCTTTGCCGTAAATATTTATGGGTTCCGTGTGAATCATTTACTATCGGGCGTTGCTATATTCGAATGGATGCCCACCCTTGGTGCACTACTGTTTCTTGGATTGTTTCTTTTTTATCTGCTTTTAATATGGAACTTTGCCTATCAGATTCAGAAGCGGTTTTTTACGGTTTCTTTGACCAAAAAGAGCTTTATCCTTTCCAACGTTGCCTTTTGTTTGCCTGCCATGCTGCCGTGGTTTTTTCTGTCTCTTTTGGCCGATTGTCTGGGGCTTTTGCCCTTTGACGGGCTGAATAGATTTTTAAACTCCACGGCCGGGGAAGTGATTTACATTCTTTTTTTTGTCATTTTTATTTCTGTGTTCGGACCGGTTCTGATCCAGCGTTTATGGGGGTGTCGTCCCCTGAAATCGGGTTATGACAGGCAGCGCATTGAAAAAACCTGTCGGATGGCTGATCTCAAATACAGGGATATCCTGGTTTGGAACCTGTTCGGCGGCGGCATGATTACTGCCGGTGTTATGGGTATCGTGGGCCGGTTTCGGTACATCCTGGTTACACCGGCACTGCTTGCCTGTCTGGATGATGATGAGATCGAAGGGGTTGTCCTGCATGAAATAGGTCATGTATATCACCAGCATATGCTTTTTTATCTGTTTTTCTTTGCCGGATTTATTGCCTGTAATTTTGTTTTTTTTGAGCCTTTAATGCTCATGATTTATCTGATCAACCCCTTGTATGCCGGGGCCTCCTTTTTAGGGCTCAGTAAGGATACGGCCCATGCCGCCGTGACCTGCCTGGTGCTCATAGGCCTGTTTGTTTTGTATTTCCGTTTTGTCTTTGGTCTGTTCATGCGGCATTTTGAACGTCAGGCAGATCTGCATATTTTTAAATATACAGATTCGCCGTCGGCATTGATCTCCACCTTTTACAAAATTGCATCCCTAAGCCGGCAGTCCATTGATAAACCCAACTGGCACCATTTCAGTATTGGCCGCCGTATTGGTTTTCTGGAAAAGTGCCGGATGAATCCGGCTCTGATCCAGAGCCACCACGGAAAAGTAAAAAAGATGATTGCCGGGTATCTCCTTGCCGTGGGGGTTGTTTTTTTCCTTGGATACAGTATTAGTTACGGGGGGCTTAACACCTCTTTTACCCGATTTGTCGCCGGAAAAATTTTGAGCCGGCAGCTTGAGATTGATCCCAATAATTCTGATTTGTATGTTCAGGTGGGCGATTTTTATTATGATGCCCGGCAGTATGAAAAGGCAATGGTGGCCTACGAGAATGTTTTAACAATTGATCCGGTGAATGTCCATGCCTTGAATAACCTGGCCTGGCTTCTGGCCACATGTCCGGACAAATCGTTTCGAAACGCCCCCAGGTCTCTGGATCTGGCCCGCCGGGCCGTGGATATCCGAAAGGAAGCTTATATACTCGATACCTACGCCGAAGCCCTGTATCTCAATAATCATAAACGACAAGCATTGGCCGCGGCAAAGCAGGCACTTGAGATTTCGACTCAAAGAAAACAATATTATGAGGATCAGGTGACACGGTTTGAAAAAGCGCTGCAAAAATCTTTGCCTGACAAGGTCTGACAGTTTGTCGTAAGGCTTTTAAAATCGACTCCTTTATAATCGGGTTCAAGGTCGGGTTCAAGGCCTGCCAGCATGGCTTGGGTTGATCTTCTGCCTAAAAGTGCAGGCTCCGGAGGCGGGGCAGGACATTTGAATATGCCTGAAATCCTGGACGCTATAGTTGCTCCCGGGGGGGGGGAAGCCAGTTCCCCGGGATTCATCTTGTATAATTTTCAGGCGAGTGTTTTTAGAAGCGTCAGTGTCTGGTCAATATGGATATCCGATACCATGTTGATATCGGATTTAGCCAGGGTCTCAACGCTGAATTTTGATGAGACACATCCGGCTGACAGAAGTGAAATGCAGACAAGAACAATACCGGCAACCCACTTAAGAAACGTGTGCCATTTGAAATTCTTCAAGCCCCAGGTGCATTGTCTTGACTGCCAGTTGGATGCAATGGTGCTTTTTCTCCGGTATACTTTCAAGAACCCTGAAAACATCTCCATCATTAATTTTTAAAGCCTGATCAACAGTTTTTCCCTTCACAAGATCCACTGTCGCCATTGCCGCAGAGATAGCGCCTGCACATCCTGTGATTTCATATTTGGCATCCTGAACAATTTCGTCTTCATCAACTTTTAGATAAATTTTCATTGTATCACCGCAGGAACCAACTTTAAAGGAAATCTGGTTCGCATTTTCAATGGAACCCATATGTTTTTTTCCAAGATAATATTCAATAGCCGGGTCCCCATATCCGGCGTCGGAGAGCATTTTACGTTCTGAATCCTGTATTGTAATTTCTGTGACCACTTCATACATCCTTCAATTGTATGCCCTTACCAAAAACAAATATTTTATCGGGCAATGGAATAAAATATTTTTCCCGGTACATAAATAAATAGAACAACCTTCCTAAAATAATGAATTCCGTTTTTATGTCAAGGGAAATGACTATTTTCGTCTTTTGATTTTACGATTATCCCTGCGATATGGCATGAAAAATACAGATTTGTCAGGTCCAGTTCTGTTTTCTGAATAAAATCTTCAAAGCGCTGCAAATAGGGCTTGTGATTATAGCCGGTTATGATATTCTATATCAACTATTTCGACAAAGTCAGCCATAAACGTTAAATGTTGTAGTTAAATATCATATTCATTTTGGTTAAAGGAGATTCGTTAATGAAAGAGTTGATTAAACTTATGGCGAAAGCGCTGGTTGATGATCCTGAACAGGTTGACATACAAGAGATCAAAGCTCAGCAGACCATTGTTCTGGAACTGCGGGTGGCCAAAGAGGACCTGGGAAAAGTAATCGGCAGAAAAGGCAGAACAGCCCAGGCCATGCGCACCATTCTTTCCTGTGCCTCTGCAAAGGAACAGAAAAGGGTTATTTTGGAAATTGTTGAATAGGGTTGATAATGTAGGCACTTGAGGTGCATGCAACTGATTGCATGGACCTGTCGGCAGGGCGATTCTTTATTCATTAAAATTTTAAGTCTCGTGTTGCAGGAATTTTTCACAGCCTTTAAAAAAGGTTCCTGTTACGGGGCGATGAAATTACGAGAAATTATACCAACAATGCCTTATTTTGTGATATGGGTAATTTCTATATTTAACTTCCGTTGTTTTAATGAAAGGGATAGCGCCAATGCAAATATTCAAAAAAATTCTTTATGCCGTTCTGTTCTTTTTGCTGCTCTCTTCTGTTTCGGTGATGGCTGCTGACAAGGGTAATTTCAGCGTAAAGCCAAGTACGAATGGTGGCAAAAAATGGCGGATCGGATATTTTGAGGGCGGGGAATACATTAATTATCAGCTCAATTTCCTGGGGATTATCAGGGGATTGATGGACATGGGGTGGATGGAAAATGCCAAGATCCCGGAGCAGTCCGCACAACTGTGGCAGTGGCTGGCAAACAACACCAAAAGCCGGTATATTGAATTTGTCAAAGATGCGCATTACACCGGCAGCTGGGACACCCCGCGTATTGAGCAGATGGTGCCTAAAATTATTTCCCGTTTGAATAATAAAAAAGATATTGATTTGATTATCGCAGCCGGCACTAAGGCCGGCCTCAAACTTGCCACGAATGACCATAAAGTGCCCACACTTGTTATTTCAACCACGGACCCGCTGGCTGCCGGTATTATTAAAAGTGTTGAAGATTCCGGTTTCGACCATGTCCATGCCCGGGTTGATCCCTATCGTCATGAACGTCAGATTAAGCTTTTTTATGACATCATCGGCTTCAATAAACTTGGCATTGCCTACCAGGATACAGAGCAGGGACACAGTTACGCAGCACTGGACAGTGCGAAAAAAGTGGCTGATGAGCGCGGGTTTAAAATTGTTTCCTGTTTTACCACAGATGAAAGCGCAGATATAATAAAAGATGAGGAGAGTGTAAAAAAATGTTTTGCAACCTTAGGGAAAAGCGCTGACGCCATTTATGTCACCACCCAGAACGGTGTAAATGCCGACAGTATCCCCGAGCTTGTGAAAATAGCCAACAAATACCGGATACCCACCTTTACACAGTCCCATTCCGAGCAGGTAAAATATGGATTTTTAATGAGTATATCCAGGGCAAATTTTCAATATGTCGGGAGATTTTATGCCCAGAGCATGGCCAAGATATTCAATGGTGCTAAACCTAGGGATATAGGGCAGTTGTTTGAAGACCCCCCGAAAATCGCCATTAATCTAAAAACGGCTGAATTGATCGGTTATGATCCTCCTGTTGATGTTTTAAGCGCGGCCGATGAAATATTTGAGGACATTGAAATCCCTAAAAAATAGGGCAAGGCTTACATAAGGGAACTTTTCCGGACAGTTCCCTGGAACATGCCTGTGCTACCCTATGCTGCCAGCCGGACTGCTGCCGGGTGATTTGAGCATCTGCATCTTTAAGTGAGCCAAACAGGCCTGCCATATGGGCCTGGGTAACCGTCAAACCAAAGGCCTTGGTCAGGTCGTCTCTGTTGATTCCCCCGGCTTGAATGATTTCAATGGGACCTGCCGGCAGCAGTTCATTGTTCTGTCCCGGGCTCATGAATGCCAGCATCCCGTCCTGGTAAAGGTTCGTGGTGATCTCTTTTATCATTTCCGCATTCGTGGTATCCCCCTGTACTTTAAGGCAGTCGGCAAGGCAGGTTTTCATCCATGTCAAATATGCACCCTGGAACACGCCGCCCACACAATGAAATCCCCTGGCAAAACAAATGAGCAGAAAACAGGTGAACAGGGAGGGCAGCAGTTTTTGTTTTTCAAGCGCCTGAATCAGTTCATTCCGGTTAAAGTTCATAGTAAAAGAATCGCCCCGGTCATCCCTTCCGCATAGATAAAAATCGCCTTTTATGGATTTTAATAAAAGGGGAACGCGGCGCTTATAATCATCAATGCCCCAGAAAAAAATCGTACCTGTCGCCGTGCCATCCGGTTTTCCCGGAGCCGTATCTCTATTCTTGAGGGTATTGGCATGCCAGCAGCCTGGGCAGCCGTCCAGATGTTGAATAATCGTGTCACGCAGTGTTGCATTGAAAAAGATTCGGTATGCAAGGCTGTTTTTATCGTTCAGGTCTTTACCGAGCAGAATGGCGGTGATTTTTTCAATTTCCAGATATACAATATCCGGCGGATGTTCACTGGTTTTTAGCATGCGTTTTCCAAGCATCCGGTTGACAATCATAGCCTGGGCCGCGTAGCTCTCCTGGTTTAAAACCGCATCAATGGCATACTCATATTCTAAAAGGCTTACAATTGTTTCGGCCGTGCTTTTGGATATCAGGTTTTTCTTTTTCCATGCGTTTGTTTTTTTCAGGGCTTTTTGCTGCATGGCTATGGTAAAAGGTTTTGCCAGGCTGGTCATGGTCCGCTTTTCATTGTCCGGAAATATCGGCAGTCTCAAGGGCAACTCCCGGCTGTTGCCCAATTCGGATTCGTATACCAGAAGTCCCCTGGCAAATGTCGAACTGTTAAGCGGCACATTGCCGAAACAAAAAATCGGGATAGTGGTTTCTTTGCGCCGGCCGGTGAAAATTCCTGCACCGTAAATCAGGTTCCCCTGGACGGAATTGGCAAAATAATCAATGCCAAGGTGTGTGGTGGTCATTACAGTACCCGCTGCCATCAGATCATTGGCAGCGCGGGTCGCTATATCTTTTCCCAGAACAGGGTAAATCTGACCAAAAACAGCCTGCCTGATGTCATCCCTGGATTGGACGGATGGACAGGGTGGTGTGTTCAATCTTTCAGCATACACCCCAAGGGGCATATGACCAAACCTGTTAAGAATGTTTTTGACCACGGGAAGTTTTTGGCAGACCATCTCCAGATATTCAGATGCACTGGATTGTGACTGTGTTGTCATGGATTTATCCCCCTAACCCACCAAAATAAAGATCAGGGTGAAAAGCAGGTAAGCTGCTGCTGTGAGCGCAATCCCTGAATCTGATCCCATGGTGATAAAAAGCCATCCAAACAGGATGGGGCCAGTTACCTGACCTAAGCGCAAAACAGCATTTAAAAGACCGATAGCCTTACCGCCACCCAGTTGGCTGGTGATGTGCAAATCCAATACATATGCGCTTCTGACTGGAATCAGGCAGGCGGAAAGACCTAGAAGAAAGATGGAAACTGTAACGGAGACAACACCGGAAAAGTCTTTGAAAAAATAAAAATTGGCAATGCTCAGGCTGCCGATAAAACTGCCCATGACAAGGTATCGTTTTTTGTCGTGGGCCTTGCCTGCAATTTTTGAAATATACGGCGCCACATACATCAGGCAGATGCCGTAAATCATGAAAATCCGGCCGATATCGGACTGGGAGGCGCCAATGCCTTTCAGATAAATGGGGCTGTAATAGTTCATGAAACCGATCAGCACGATATACCAGGGAAGCCCATAAAATACGATCAGTGTGAAAATTTTACGATTGAACAGGAAACTCAATACAGACGGTTTCGCGGATGACGGAAGTCTTTGTTCTGTCGGGGTGGGCCGGGTCGCCTGCGCAGTTGGTTTTGGGGGTGCCACGGCACCGTTCATCATGAAAAAGGTATATATAATAAGCAGCAGCACAATAGTGCCGCCCACCAGAAAGACCGGAGCATAACCGATACGGTCCGCCAGCATCGCTCCTGTGGCTCCGCCGCAGATACTGCCTGCATATACTCCGGCCCACAGCTGGGCCATGCCCTGGGCACTGTTTTTTCTTGTAGTAAGTGCAATGATAAAACCCTGGGCCGCCATCAGGGAGAGCCCGTACCCCATCCCCACAAGGCCTAAAGCAATAAGAAAGTACAGGGAAGATGGGGCCAGCCAGGCAAAGATAAATCCTGTGCCGGATAAAAACAGCCCAACCAGAAAGGGTTCTGCCCAACCTCGCTTGTCGCACCATCCACCTGATATCAGTAATGATATTGAAGTGAACAGCATTTGCATGGAAATGGGAAGGCCCATAATGATCTCTTTGGAAAGGCCCAGTAATGGATGATTTGGGTTATACAAGGTGGCCATGTGAAGGGGAAGAAATGAAATGCAGGAGTCTACCCCGAAAAAAAATATGAACGCCACGGGTCGAATGGCTGTGTAATGCACTTGCTTTTTATGCGCACGGGTCTCTCCGGCGATCTGGCGGTCAATAAGCTGGAGCTCAAGGATCAGCAGTTCCACAAAAAAGAAAATCGAGATCACAAGAACCGTGATGGAATCCAGGGCAATTTCTTTAAGTTTGTTGAACAGGAAAGCCTTTGAAAGATGGATGGTCAGTTTGCCGGCCAATGTCCCGGTTTCTGTTTTCCGTGTATTGAACAGGTTCTGGGTGACTGTGTAGCCCGGATAATCATGGAGGGAAAGCATTTCGCCATCTTGATCTTCATTCTTTTCAGGTGTTGTCAGATTGCGCATGCCGTGCTTGGTGGCAATGTAAAGGGGCCGGCCCTTGTGATCAGATATGCTAATGCCTTCAAGTTCAGGAGATACGGCAATGACATCAGCCAGCCGTTGGTCCATTTTTATCAGTCGCCGGATATTCAGGCCCTTTGCCAGTAAATATTCAATATCCTGTTTTAACAGCTTGGACATGACAACACTTTTCTGGGTGGAAACATCCAGAAAATGGACCCTGAATTCAAAAAGATTAAACAAGTTCAAGGAGATTTGGGCCAGGCAGATGATAATAAAAAAAGCCGCAGAGATTTTAAATTTGATTCTCCCCAGTGATTTTTCAGATATGTTCGGCCCCAGGGTCAAAGATCGTAGAAAGATGACTAAAAGCCCCATGGCACTGAAAAGAACCAGCGCAATCAGGTTTTTATTTTTCATGGCTATGGCGCGCAACAGAGCCTTTACTTGTTCCTGACCGAAGGCAACCGTTACGGTGGCGACCCATTTTCTTGCCCCTCCCTCTTTTACGGGCAGGGAAAGGTAATAAACGCCTTCATGTTCCACACAGTGGTATTCCACAGGGGTTTGTGGATCCTTGACCATCGGCAGTCGCACCGATTCAGGCAACTTTGTCCCCACAACCTGTGCCCTGCTGCTGTAAACAACATCTCCATCCGGGTCGGTAATGTAAACAACAATGTCATCCTTATCAGTGTCGGGGTCACCTGCCTCTTTCTGTTTCGGTGTCAGGTGCTGATGGGCTTCCAGGATTAGCTTGTCCATACCAATGAATTTATCAAAGCGTTTGCCGAATCGAAGCGCCGTTTCCAGGTTGCGCTGGAGGTCCTTTGCCACCACGTTATTTTTGGAAATAAAGGTTTCCACATACAGTTTTTCAAGGGTGGCTGATGTTAAAAGAATATTGAAGGCTAACGCAAGCACCAGCATGATAAAGGCAGCTGAAAACAAGCGCATCCGTGATCTGTTTTTCGTCAAATGGCTCATAAAACAGGTGTGCTGTCAGTTTCTTCCTGGTAACGGATCCGGGTAAATGGCGATATAAAGCTTTGGAGAAAGGCCTGGTAGTTCATTGTGAAATCAACAAAATCTCCCACTTTCAAGCGATGAGGGCAATCCGTGATGTCTGCCAGGGTTC
>NZ_DDYV01000317.1:0-6123 GCF_002348205.1 Desulfobacter sp. UBA2225
ATCAGGGAGGCAAGGCCCTGGATGGTATCACCTTCGGCCTGGCCGCCGGTGATCAGGGTATGCAACGTAAGATTGTGGCCGCTGGCTTTCAGGAATTCAGCAACATTGTTTTCTGATATGTACGCAGCCAGGGGAACAAATGTGCTGGCGCCGCTGTCAATGACAGCGAATGCCTCATCCGGCAGCTGAATTAATTTTTCTATCATCGTGTCAAATAACCGGCTGTTAATAGAATCCCCTTCCATGATTTCTATTTTGGTCGCTTTTAATGATGCATAAGCTGTCAAGGTTGCATTAACCGGATCAGCATCAAAACATCCGACCAACTGATCTCTATCAAGCAAATACTGACTTAACAGACTGGCTGTAAAACTTTTCCCAACCCCACCCTTACCTTGCAGGATCATATTTATAGCTGCCATTTTTTTATCCTTTTAATTGGTTATGGATGCAGCTTGCTTTGCAGCATCCGGCTTTATCACCCAGGCACATGGCATACATGGTGCCCCAGGCTAACATTATGATTTTTTGAAAATCCTTTTTGGAAACTTTGGTGAAATCTTCAAACTGGTGAGTTTTTTTGAAATTATTAAACAAAGATTCATAATTTATTCTGTCATCATAATAGGCCATAAAATCAAACAGGCCCCTTAAAGGCTGTAATTCTTCCTCAGTACAAAGGTCTATAAAATCATTCTGCAGCATGTTCATGCCTGACCAGATGTACTCCATGGCGTTTTCATAGCTTGATGTGGTGATGCCTTTCAGGTTTGCTATCTGCATGTATGCACATAGTTCAGCTTCCAATTTTTCGGTGTTGGTGTTTTCGATCCATGCCCATATAGAAATTAAACCGTTGAGGGCGAGCATCTTTTTTTCTGGAACAGCAGTCCGCTGAAACCGGGGGATCGCATCAGGAACCGGTTGCAGTTGGACAGTTTCCACCTGGATTTTTTTGGAATTGACAGCCTTTAACTGATCATATGCTTTTAATTGCGCGCCCCTGGCGGCCTGACTGCGTAGAATTTGCCCCATCATGCCGAGACCGGCCAAGGTGATCCCGTAACCATCCTCTCTTGGACCGTGATCTGCAATATGGCCCATAGGGATAAAATTTTCTGCTTTGAATGCAGCGGGGATATCAAGATAATGGATTTTTGTTGCCAGGGCATTGTGGGGCTGGTCAATTTCCCGGGCCAGTTTCCAGCTTGAAATGCCGAACTCGCCGGTGGGCAATAAAACTGTCAGATCGCTTTCTATTGGTATTTGTAACGCGGCTTTTAAATATAATTTGTCTTTCTGAGCCCTTTCCATGGCGTTGAATGCCTCAATATACTTGAGTTTCCACTCCATAGCTTTTTTGCCTGTGAACCCCATAACTAACAGAACAAAACCATCACGGGTCATATTCATTACCGGCTGTGTTTTGTTTTGATCGTTAATATATGAGGACGGCTCAAAATTGAGCCGTCCTAAATCACTAAAATTTTCAGGTAGCTCTGATACAATCTGACGAATTGTTCGCAGCACATTCTTATGGTCTTTCTCGAAATGTTCTGCCACCATCATTGAGGAGACCGTAAGTTTTCCGTTTGTGGCTGTAATATTGATTTTTTGTTTTTCTATTTCTATGTCCATCGTTAAACTCCCCAAAAAAATTAATGCTCTGTTTTAGGCTCCTCAAAATTGAGGAGTCTAAAATCAATAAATAATAAGAAATGCTTATTTTCCCTTCTTGATGAGGTTAAACGGTTTTTCATTTTCTTTTTCTTCCACAATAGAGTCGGTTGCATCTTCAGTCGGGTACGGATCATTTGAATGGCTGAACTTTCCCTTTTTTGAACCCGAGCTTTGCCCGATGCTTGTTCGTGCTGGTGGAGCCTTCTTTTTTCGAGAGAACGGTGATTTCTGGTCGTAGTTATCAACTATTTTCACCCAGGCTTTGTATGATATTGTGATCTTTTTCTGGGCCACAAAATAATCAAAAACCGATTTTTTCGTGTACCCCTGATCCAGCAGCTGCCTGGCTTCATTGTGGACTGCCAAATATTGACTTTTACATGTCGGTTTTAAATTCATTTTAACGCCTTATTTATATCGAGTTTATGGTGTTTTCTGACGTTATACTGGCGGCAGATTTCTGTGAAATTGGCATAGCTGGTACTCCACTTGCCTTGTTTTTTAAGCATTCTATGAATTTTGGCCTTGGAGTAGCCCTTGTTTAAAAGCACAATAATTTCATGCTTGTTGGCCTCGAACTCAATTTCTCTGTCCAGGGCTTTTTTAGGTCCCCGTTTCGACGCAAGCCTGGGTTCTGGCGGATCGGCTAAAGACACGTAAGTTTCTGTATAGTCTTTAAAAAACATGGTAAAAGGCGTGTACGAGAAGGTTATTTTACCGTCCTGAACAAGTTTTTGATGAATGTGATTTATGGGAATGCCTTGAGAAAACAGCTGGGATATTTCTTCTATATTTTCTTTAAATTCTTCATAGTTATCGGACTGATATTTAACAAACGGTTTCCAATATGCGTCAAACGCCCCTTGCAATTTTTTATACAGCCGTTGTGTTGCCCTGCAGTCATCAAGCGCATTGTGCGGTTTGAGGTCAGCCACATCAATACCCTGCTGCCGGCAGGCCACTTCTAATTTTTGCCATTTCCAGGTACCGTAATATTCGCTGAATTCAATCTGAGCGATATCAGCATATGCTGCCCTTAAATCCCGGCATGGCGGGAGAAGTTGCGGCCAGATACGGTGAAATGCCTCTGCTGTCTGCCGCATTAACCTGAAGTCAAAATCACAGTTATATGTCATTATCGACTCTGCATTTTTAATGATCTCAAGAATATGGTCATGGTAATCAGCCCAGGTCTTAATGTGTGCCAGGGCGCCAGGGGTAATGCCGTGTACAGCTGCAGCCTGGTCTTTTATTCCAACAGATGGTTTGAACCGTTGATTAAAAAATGTCCGGGCTGTGTCTGCGTCAATAATTGCCAGCTCTATAACCTGATCCTGGCTTTCCGGGCCGGTGTTTTCTGTGCTAAGTATTAATTTCATCTATCCATCGTCTTTCTTTCAAAAACTTTGATAGCCCCGGTATCCAGCGGCCATTATCCCGCTGCCACTCCCGGGACATCTTGTTTTTTCCAATGATTTGTAAAAGTTTTGATGTTTTGGGTATTTCTCCGGCCTGAACAAGTTTTTTAAAATTCATCCAGGCCTGCCATTTCCCGGCTTTCCGGGGGTATTGATTTAAAAGAATTTCAAATTGTTTTTTAAGGGGTAAACTATTTAATTCAGCTTCCTGCTGCTGTTTTTCAGCCAGAATCCTTTCCTGCTCTTCTTTCTGCCGCTGACGGTGAATTTGATCCTGCAGCTTTTGTTCTTCATCTTTTTTCTTTTGGCGTTCTTCCGAAAAGACTTTAAAGACAAGGGCGTTAACGCCAAAAAAAGAAAAATTATCTCTGAGCGTTTGACCGTAATTTTTTTCGATTCTTTGTAATGCTACTTTGTTTGGCCCATATAGAATTACACTGTCGTTCTTGATTTCAGCCTCCAGGCAGGGAAGCATTTTAGCTGCTAAATTTAGTTGGTCTTTTTCGATGATACGCTCTCTGACTTTTGCCCAGGTTGCAGGTTCCTGGCGGCCATGATTTATGACTGATTCTGATGGGGGTAGAGGGGGAGTATTTATATATAATCTATCTAGGGTATAATCCGACAAATTGCCGACATTTTGTTGATCCACAGCATGACATTCCCGGGGGGGCTCCAGGTCGTCACATTCCGGTAACTCCGGCTCAGTTTTAGGCTCCATTTCCGAGGCCACTTCCTCCTGGTCCGGCTTGGGCGCTTCATCCGGTTTTTGCTGAGGGTTTGTTTTACCAGCCCGTAATTCCCTGAATTTAATAATTACAGGATGGGCAAGAAAATAATAGGTGGTCTGCATCCAGCCGTTAATTTCTTCTCTCGCAGTGTTGATCAGCCCGGCTTCCTGAAGGATCTTGACGTGTCTTTCAATGGTTCGATGGCATACATTTGTCCGGTTGGCTAAGGTTTCCATATTCACGAATGTATGGTCCTTTCCAACAGCGCACCTGACCATCGCCTTAAAAGTTTTTTCGATCCCCGCGGTCATTTTCCCACCATCTTTCCTTTCGATTTTTCCAAACCACAAATCAAGGTCATTCGCATAGCCATGCGAAATTGTGAGATTATTCAACGTTCTCCTTCCTAACCGAGAAAACAAAATACTTCACCGATAGCTTGACAAAACTCTTTTTTTGAGTTAACTTCTAAACTGAGATTATTCAATTTAGAAGTTCAAGCTTCTACAGAAGGACCTCATCGGTGACAGCCGATGGGGTTTTTTTGTTTTTAGCGGTTACCTTTCTTTAAAAATTAGTTCACTCTCCATAAAAAAAATTTTATAATAGAGCGTAATGTAATAAAGAAAGAAGTTAGACGGGCGATCTGGTATTGTTTTCCAGACCACCACGTAAGGAGAGCCCAAATAAAAAAAGGCTCAGAAGAAAGAAATCTTCTAAGCCCTTAAAATTCGGTTTGGAGGCGGCTCCCGGATTTGAACCGGGGAATAACGGCTTTGCAGGCCGTCGCCTTACTTTTCCGCAAAGACTTCTTTCTAAAAACTTTACGCTTAACATACATATAAACTTGCTTTTCTCAAAAAGCAACAATTATTTTAGTTAAGGAATGGGTTTTAAATAACTTACGCATTTCAAAATAGGCATCCATTGAGGAATGCACGTTTTGAAATTAAAGTGCTCATCTTATTTCGTGCTCATTCCTAAGTGCAAATTTTGTAACTTTCCAACAAGCTCAGGTAAACATTGCTTTTTATTTTATTTCAGCATGTCAGCCTCTGTCAAAACAACCTATTTATAGGTGTTTGGGGTTGATAACAACTTAACATAAAATCACAACCACTTGGATTTATACGTATTTAGCATAGTATTTGCATTTGTTGGATGAAGTTACCAATTTTTAATTTAGGAGGAATCTAATTGAAACAGATCAGAAAAGTTGATGAAGCGTGGGAATTTTATAATGAATTTATTTTAGGGTCATTCTCAAAGAGAAGTCAAACCACAGAGACAGGCAGATGGGAAAACCATATTTCCCCCATGGTTGGGGAAAAAATCATAAATGAATTGACCATCGTAGATCTTTTGAAATTACGCAAATCGTTGGAATCAAAAAAACTGAGCCCTCAGACTGTTTTTCATTGCTTATCCTTACTGCGTAGAATCCTTAATCGGGTTATCGATTATGACCACTCTGTGCAGGTGCCTAAATTCAGAAATGTGATGCCAAAATTTGATAACCGGAGGGTACGCTATCTTTCAAGGCCGGAATTTGATCTTCTTCTAAATATCTTAAAGAAAAAATCAAAAGCCTGGTTTGACATATCATTATTTGCCGTGAACACCGGGCTGAGGCGAGGGGAAATTTTTAATCTCGGTTTTGAAAATATCAACAAGAGTGACCGTAATATTTGTATTTTAGACTCTAAAACTCATAAAAACAGGGTCGTTCCTTTAAATGGCACAGCTTTTAAAATAATTTCGGATAACAAAAATTCAAAAACATTTCCCTTGGCGGCACCAAAAATCTTTGAACAGGCCGTTAAGGAATCCGGCCTGAATGATGGGATCAAAGACTCCAGGCAAAAAGTTGTATTCCATACACTGCGTCACACTTTTGCAAGCTGGCTTGTCCAGGGTGGGATTCAGCTTGAGGTGGTCAGTAAGTTGCTTGGCCACACTAGTCTTAATATGACAATGCGGTATGCTCATTTAGCACCCTCCCAGGCAAAAGCCGCTGTTAATTTAATAAGTCAAAAACTTAAATAAAAATTGGGCGATTATTATAGATTTATGTATCCTTTTTATAGATATCTGCATGTTTTTTATCGAAAAATACAGATATTTGAAGAATTCTCCAAATATCGCCATTTATCTCGAATATTCTACATAAATCTTCGAGGGTAGGAGGGCAGGACATGTAAAGTAGGCCCACTTTTCAAGGTGGTCAACTTTACGTCCTGCCTTATTCGCTTCACTCAACGGGCCTTATTCGCTATGCTCAACGGTGATTTTTT
>NZ_DDYV01000316.1:0-2562 GCF_002348205.1 Desulfobacter sp. UBA2225
AAATGGATTTTTGGGATAGGCTTATCTAACGGCAGATTACAAAAACAAAAAAAGCCCGGAACAAACATCTTTGTTCCGGGCTTTTTTTTAAGAGGCGAAGATATTTGTTAGAAGGTTAATCCCTTGATACACCAAGCAGGCTGAGCAGATGAACGAATAATCCCATAAAATCAAGGTAAAGGCTTAAAGCACCAAGGATGGCACCTTTGCGGACCATGGCGCCCGTTGCATCCATGGGAAGGGTCACTGCCATGGATTTTAGTTTCTGGGTATCATAGGCGGTAAGACCTGTGAACAGCAGAACCGCAATCATGGAGATAATGGTCTGCATAGCTGAGCTTTGAATGAACAGATTCACAACCATGGCAATGATGATACCTATCAAGCCCATCATTAAAAACTGGCCCATGCCGGTGAGGTCTTTTTTGGTTATCAACCCGTAAACACTTGCGGCACCAAAGGTGGCAGCACAGATAAAAAAGGTTGAGGCAATGGATGTCTGGGTATAAATCATAAAAATTGGGGCAAGGCAGATACCGTAAAGAACGGTAAGTCCCACATAAAGACCTGTGGCGGTGCTTGCCTGCATTTTTTGAATCCGTGCACTGAGAAATCCGCACATGACTATAAGACCGATGAATAATACCCAGGGCATAATGGGGTTGCCGTAAACGGCCTTCATCATGCCGGGGCTTTCAGATACAAAATATGAAGTCACGCCGGTAGCGGCAAGACCAATGGCCATCCAGTTGTATGTGCTTCTGATAAACGTATTAACCCGGGTCATCACCCCGGTCTGTTGATAGGAAAGATTTGTGTTCATTGGGTCTCCTTTTTTATTCCAAGTTAGTCAGGTTACAGGTATTGTTTATTTTTAACAATAATATAACACGGGCAGGGCAGATTTCAATATTACATTTTGATTATATAAAACAGTCGGATATAGAACCTGATAATATTAAAGTTAACATAATATATATTATCAGACCTTGGGATGATAAAAGAATAGGGGAACTTTTAACATTAAAATGAATTAGCGGAGGGATAATCATAAGCTAATAGAGCCGCCCCAAAAAGAAAATCCTTAATGGTAGCAGCCATTAAGGATCTCCCAGAAGCCTTGGGCTTCTTAATATGAATTACATATTAGGAAGTTAACTCAAAAAATAGAGTTTGTCAAGCTTACAGGTATAGTATTTTCTTTTTTCGGCTCGAAAGGAAAATATGAATTACAGTTTTATATCGCATGGTTATGCGAATGACCTTGATTTGTGGTTTGGGAAAATCGAAAGAAAAGATGGTGGAAAAATGACTGCAGGGATCGAAAAAACTTTTAAGGCGATGGTCAGATGTGCGGTTGGTGAGGACCATACATTTGTGAATATAGGAACATTAGCCAACCGGACAAATTTATGCTACCGAACCATTGAAAGACACATCAAGATCCTTAATGAAGCCGGGCTGATTACCGCTGTTAAAGAAGAAATCAACGGCTGGACGCAGACCGTGTATTATTTTCTTGCTCATCCTGTAATCACTAAATTCAGAGAATTACGGACTGGCAAAGCAAACCCTCAGCAGCCAAAGCCGGTTGAAACACCTAAGCCGGATCAGCCGGAAGCGGTTCCAGAAACTGAGTCTCAAACCGAACAAAAAATAACAAAAAATGACCACCTGGAGACCACCCTGGAGTGTCATGCTGTGGATCAACAAGCGGATCAACAAAATGTCGGCAATTTGTCGGATTATACCATAGATAGATTATATATAAATACTACCCCCCTACCCCCCTCAGAATCAGTTCAAGACCGCCAGGAGCCTGCAACCTGGGCAAAAATCAGAGAGAGTATTATCGAAAAAGACCAACTCAATTTAGCAGCTAAAATGCTTCCCTGTCTGGATGCCGAAATCGAGAACGACAGTGTAATTCTGTCAGGGCCAAACAAAGTAGCATTACAAAGAATCGAAAAAAATTACGGTCAAACGCTCAGAGATGATTTTTCCCTTTTTGGCATTAAAACCCTTGTATTTAAAGTCTTTTCGGAAGAACGCCAAAAGAAAAAAGATGAAGATCAAAAGCTGCAGGATCAAATTCAATGTCAGCAGCAGAAAGAACAGCAGGAAAGGATTCTGGCTGAAAAACAGCAACAGGAAGCTGAATTAAATAGTTTGCCCCTTAAAAAACAATTTGAAGTTCTTTTAAATCAATACCCCCGGCAAACCGGAAAATGGCAAGCCTGGATGAATTTTAAAAAACTTGTTCAGGCCGGAGAACTGCCAAAAACATCAAAACTTTTAAAAATCATTAAAAAAAACAAGATGTCCCGGGACTGGCAGCGGGATAACGGTCGCTGGATACCGGGACTATCAAAGTTTTTGAAAGAAAGAAGATGGTTAGATTATGGAAAATGGACCTAAGCCCTCATGTAAAAGTCAGTACCTTGCTATCCATGATGAAACCCAAATACTGCTTAAACAGGGTTATACAATCAAAGCTGTGTATGATTATTTTTTAAAAAAAGGCGTTATTCATATGTCATATAACTCCCCATTCGCTCATTT
>NZ_DDYV01000229.1:0-3750 GCF_002348205.1 Desulfobacter sp. UBA2225
TTTACAGCCCCGGATCGTGGCCCTGACACCTTTTTTTATACCCCCGATGATAACCCCGCACTTCGAGCCATAAAAAAAGAAGGCCTGCCGGCCGTCCCCATCTTCAAACCCAGGGCCCAGGATGTGCTCAAGCGGCTTATCCATATGGCCGAAGAATTGGGGTGTCCTGCTGTGGGCGTGGATCTTGACGGATGCGGCTCCACCATTATGGCCCGGCATAATCAGCCGGTATTCCGCAAGAGCGTGAAGGATATCAAAGAACTGGTTCAGGCCTCGTCTCTGCCCTTTATTGCCAAAGGGATTATGACGGTGGCGGATGCCATAAGTTGCGCTGATGCCGGTGTCAGGGTGGTCAGTGTCTCAAATCACGGCGGCCGGGTTCTTGATGCAACGCCGGGGACGGCAGAAGTCTTGCCTGATATTGCCAGACAGCTTAAAGGCCAGGTCATCATCACTGCAGACGGTGGGGTCAGGACCGGCTATGACGTACTCAAAATGCTGGCACTGGGTGCGGACTTTGTTCTGCTGGGCAGGGATATCATCCGGGCGGCCGTGGGTGCAGGTTCCCTGGGTGTTAGAATACACATGGAACATATTCAAAAGATATTGAAAAAAGCCATGTTTATGACCGGGGTCAGCACCGTCTCAGATATTGATTCATCCATATTGTGCTAAGAACCGGAACCACATATTTTTTTATAAACGCCTTCCATTTTAGAGAATACGCCTTCCCAAGTATAGGTAGCGGTTAACCTATTTACTTGGGAAAGGTCCGGCTGTCGGTTTTGATCCGCCTTTGTTATGTTGATTTCCAGGGCATGAGCAAGGGTTTGTTCCAGGGCCGGGATGTCTTTTTGAAATGGTGTGTCCACGGTTTCCAGGGCCGGCAGCTCCAGAAGATGGACCATGCCGGACCTGGTCTCTTCAAATATTTCCCGGGTCCCCGGCAGCGCAGTCGTCAATATCCTGCAGCCCGATGACAGCGCTTCCATGAGCACCAGGGGAAGGCCTTCAAAAAAGGAAGGCAGGACAAAGAGGTGTGCTTTGCGCACGAGCCGGGCAAGGCTTTCATGGGACAGGGGACCGTGAACCTTTACCCAGCTATCCAGGTCTGCGGCCAGTGCCAGGCATTCTTGTTTTTCCTCACCGGAACCGGCGCCTGCCAGGTGCAGGCAATAATCCGGGGCTGTTACTTTTTTCAACGCAGCAAGAAGCCAGGGCACGCCCTTGGCCCGGCTCAGTTTTCCTGCATACACGATTTGAACAGGGCCTTTTTCAGGCTTTGGCTCACAATAGAATGTTTTTTTTTCAAAGCCTGCGCCCACCACATGCAGTTTTTCCGGATCAATCTTGTGAATGTCTTGGATCTGCTGTTTCTGGTGCCGACTCAGGCAGAGAACGGCGTCAATCTTTGCCATGGTGTTTTTAACATCCAGACCCAGCCCGGGGCACAGAAAATACTGGCGAAGGCATGTGCCGTGGCAGGAAGTTACCATGGGCAGATCCTGGAAGATCTGCCTGGCTGTTTTTGAAACAATCCAGAGATGGTGGGTATGGATCAGATCCGGGCGAAATTTTTCCCGCGCCTTTTGAAGGACCTTTCTAAAGGCGGTTTCATACCTGCAGATTTGATCGTTGTTCATTGAAGAAAAAACCGTGCTGGGGTAGGGCATGACATCGCTCATGCCCGGAAGTCTGAAGTCAAGATGCCCATGGTTAAACCGGACAAATTCGGTATGCTCCGGGGGTAACAAAGACGGATTTAATTTAAAATCATCCTGAATACCCGCCACAAGAAAATTTTGATGCCCCTTGGCACAAGATTGCCGGATAATGGCTTGGACGGTTTTTCCTGATCCCGTAAAATCAGGTGTCTGGCTTAAAATATGAAGAATTCTCATGGAAAAAATTTAACCGTTAACACGGGATGCTCTAAAAAGCCATAATCCAATCACATACCTCAGCACAAAAGGTAGGTTAAACAAACCCTGCCGGCGATTTATTTTATTATAAATACGGGGCATTGAACCTTATGAAGGACCTGGTGGGCTACCGACCCAAGGAAAAGCCCTTCAAGATTACCGACGCCTCTGGATCCCATAACAATTAGATCGATTTTTTCCACGTTTACTACAGTGTCGATATTCATTGCCGGGGAACCCTCCAGAATCCGGATCTCATATTCAACGCCGCTCTCTTCCAATAAATCTTCATAAGGCTTGATCAGTTCATCACAATTTTTTAAAATTTTATTGATGGCATTTTGGAAATGAGGTTCGGCCAGAACAACGGGGAACGTGGCGTGGCAGTGAAGCAGGACGATTTTCGAATCGAATTACTTTGCCAATTCAACGGAATATTGGGTGGAGCGCATGGAATGTTCTGAACCATCCACGGGATTAAGGATTTTTTTTAATTTCATATCTCATCCTCTCTGGTCTTTGCCCGGCACTGGAAGGTTTAAACGTCCGGTCAAAACCGATTTCTTATGAATTAAACCCATTGGGCAGAGATCGTTTGTCACTGCCCCAGCAAAAAAACAAAAAAGCAAAACAGATAAGAGAGCATATCTCTATGACATGGTTTCATTATAGGATATATGGAAAGCAAAATAAAATGGTTTCGGTCATGCTTTGTCAAAAGGGGAAAAGAAAGGAGCAGCAATTCTAAATGAAGATCGAACTCCTTAACGGGCTCAAGGTCTGGATACTGCGACGGCTGGGAAGTCTTGTCTGGAAACAATGAAAAAACCCAAGAACCAGGTTCGTAACCTTGAACACCTTGGTATTTCATCACAATGATGCGATGCTTTGCGGGAATGCCCGTAAAAGGTACTGGCACATGAGCAAAATCAAGTGGGTGGCCATTGCCATGCCTGAAAGATATTTTATTGAGAAAGGATTATATCTGCCCGGGAACTGATTCTTAAAATCAGCCGAACCGACCTGGTACGCGATCTGTATATCGGGTGGTGGGAGGGCTCCTCAGTGATGGGGAGTCTTATCCCGATTCGGCCTCGCGTCACTCCTCCCATATAGGGTATTGTTGTGGTGATGGACCAATACTTTCTATGAGTTGGGGATATTCAACGTCTTTATCTGGTGATTTTGGCTTTTTTCTTGATTTAGTAATTTTAAAAATCCAATCATCACCAAAATCAAAATGGTAAAATAACTTTAACCCTTTGGGCAAGGGATAGATCTCATTGAGTGTCATTTGATGATAATTATCAATTGCTTTTTCGTAATCAAAAGCCCAAGCATCTTCTGAAAATAAGGGTTTTCTGTTTTTGAAATGTCTTCCTTTAAAAAATTCAAACAGGTGATCATTATCAAATTTGACTAATTTTTGGATAAGCAAATGTAAATCATAAAGCGTTGATTCTTCCTCTATTTCAATCATGCGAATACATTCTTCTTCAAGATGTCTTCCCCACTCACATTCAATTTTAAGTGTCCAAATCATCTTTTCTGCCTTTGAAAGTATTGTTTATTAATCCGGTGTTTAATCCGGTGACACCTTATGCATTTTTCGTTCGACCTGGCTTCTTTGGCCTGAGCCGTCTGTCTAAAATAGTCTCCAATTGCTTTACAAAAGTGGTTTTTCCCAACGGTCGGCCGTTACGTTCATGCTTTCTGAACAATTCGATTTCAGATTCTTTTATGTCAGAGGATAAAAAATCTCCCCAGGATGTCTTGACAATCTCAAGCAAGGGTCTTGTTTTAACAAGAACGTCATCCTTTTCATTCA
>NZ_DDYV01000081.1:0-9475 GCF_002348205.1 Desulfobacter sp. UBA2225
CAATGCCGTTGACTTAAGAAAATGACGCGTCATTTCAATATGTTAAGGTTCTATATCTGAGCAAGGCGTGAGGGAGGGGTGAACCTCTCGAAATTTCCATGACCTTTATATTCAGACATCTTGGTATTTTTGAAAATTACTGGATCGGTTTGAAAGGCAGTGAAACATTTAATAAAATGTGACATAACAGCTTGATTTTAGGGTTGTTTTTCTTAAGTCAACGGCATTGAATGAGCATGTCATCTTCACCCCATCCAATGCACGTTAAAACATGTTCACCACCTAAGATATGTACATAATCACCCTTTTTAGGACGTCGACCCTCACCCGGCGTAACCCAAGCACCTATATCGTCTCGTTTCGCAAAATCTATCGCACGCTTAATCGCGGTACCTGGAATATATGGGATATATAGAGATTCTAAATCCACTCTCATCCTTCTCCAAATGCCTTCTGCCACAACTCCACAAGTGGATATGCCTTGCCATTGAGTACATTTTGGTGGATCTTCATCGTTGTATTTTGCGCAACCAAATGGCCGATCGAGATCCCATTGACCGTTAATGGGGCCAAGTATTTCATTCCATCTTTTTCTGTGGGCAGGAATTCCCGCTTCGAGACCGACAACCGAATATAGGTTTGCAACAAAGGCTTGTCGAAGTCCTTCTTCATCTGTCGGCCTTACTATTTCTGTTAACAAAATAGGTGATAAATCGCTTTCATAAGAGGCAAGCATGTAAGGCGAGCCAGGCGTATATGAATAATCATATTCGATAGACGAACCATCCGTTTTATGTTCCTTCATCTTTACTTGGCTACTACCAGTTGGATCAGATTTCATTTCCTTTAATGCTTCAGTATCCACCTTATTCTTGTCTTGTATTTCTTGTTCGTTGGCGTCGAATGGAGTACCAATAAGCGTTCCAACGGCTTTGTTACGAGCTGCTTTAGCATCTTCTGATGACATCTTCCCTTCGCTCTCAAGCTCGTCAATGATCTTAAGAGTTTTGCCAATGTCTTTCTTCATAGCTGCTTGCTTTTGCAAATCAGCAGCTATGCTCGCCAGATCGGTTACACTCTTAGATGTTGTCTGCAATGCACCAAGTGCATTGGCCTGAGTTCCTGCCAAGCCAGTCATATCCTTAAAGACATCGCTCTTACCAAGGAGATTAAAGGCGGCCGCCAAACCCGTTGGATCTGGGGCGGCAGGGCCATTTTGCATATTGATAATGCTGGAAGGTAAATCTTTAACCTGTAGGTTACCTACATCGGACTGTCGACTTGCAGTCGACACTGCTTCAATCGGGGTTGCCTGAGTACCGCACGGCGCTTCATCAAACCGCCAATGACGAGTTTCGTCGATCTCTTCGCAACTATTGCATTTACCCATGACTGATTCCGCATAAACGCCTTTGGTTGGCACGCTTACTCGGAAGGGGTCAGGCTTGGTCGTCGGCTGGTAAAAAGCTAATAAATCATCCACCTTTCTGAACACTGGATCGAGGCGTTCTCCCGGTACTACCTTTAATACCAAATTGTTGCCGACGATACCCACGACCTTGTTCTCGACAACGCTGGCCACGCTCTTACCACCCGCGTTTGGCGCGATATAGCCATCAAGTAGCCCAAACAGTCGACTGCTGTCCATGCTCGACCAAATGGCCTTGTGCGACATTTCGAGATTTTCGTTCAAAAAGCTGACTAATGCGGAGGCAGCTTCACGATCTTCTTTGCGTGGTTCTCTTAGTTCCTTGTCAGAGAGCGGTGTATACATCAAAGCGGCATCAGTCTTGATCTTGAGAACAGGCGGAAAATTTTCGGGAATCTCTATCGAATTGATGATATCGTTGTTAACGTTGCCGTTTTGAATGATAGCTTCATTCAGATGCTTCGTCTGATAATGCAAGTACGTTGCGCGTAAGATGATTTTTGAAGACGGATGGACAAATGTGTTGGCCCGAAATCTTAGATACTTTATTTGCCGCCGCGTTATAGTTTGCGGTTCTCGAGTAGCGATATTCACTTGAAGCGGTATGCCGCGCCGATAATTAGAAAGTAGTGTAAAATCCAAATCCAGTCGTTTTTCAAAACCGTCTTCTGCAACACCATAAATGTGGATTGTATCGATAAAGTCACGCACGATATTGGGGACATAATCAGCCTCGAAAATAGCATCCTTCTCGGCCTCAGTAAGTGGTCTTTCCTTGGTGTATGTGAATTTTAAGATACCAGTAAACCAGGGATGCCATTTATTGAGATCGATGGTTTCTACAATCATGGTTTCTACAGTCTGATTATCAATTTCATCGATAGGAGGACGTTTAAGTTCGAAAGAAATAGAAAAATTACCGCTAAAATATTGGATTACTTCATCCGCATAGCTGCCTGTTGGAAAATCTGAGTCAGCATAATTGTTGGTAATCCGTTCAATGGCATCAAAACCC
This sequence comes from Desulfobacter sp. UBA2225, assembly GCF_002348205.1. Classification (NCBI taxonomy): domain Bacteria; kingdom Pseudomonadati; phylum Thermodesulfobacteriota; class Desulfobacteria; order Desulfobacterales; family Desulfobacteraceae; genus Desulfobacter; species Desulfobacter sp. UBA2225. The sequence continues at coordinate 2,445 of NZ_DDYV01000081.1, forward strand.
CTTCTTAGCTTTGTTCCATATACGGTCCGACGTAGCGTATTTTTCCAACGAAGGATCTTCGCATGATCGAACAGGCTCATCGGTAGAGGTACAAACAGACACTCCTGAACATCCACCAGGTTTTGTTCGATTGCATAATGACGGAGTACTTCAAAATACTCGATGGTGATGGCATGGCAATGATTGTTATTCTTTACCACCTCTGTTTGCACGGAAACGGTTTCGTTTTGTCCAACCGTTTGTATTACCGTGCTGCGCTGTGTCCTAAGTGATGAGGCAGATTGGAAAATGTTATCTTGAAGACGATTCAAAGTACTACCGGACAGATTGCGGGCTGAATTCTGATCAGCAGTCGAACGTGAGGAGGCGCCGGAATGTGACACTCCTCCTCCCAAACCTAATGAAAAGCCCCCGATGCTTCCGCCAAACCCCAACCCACCACCTCCGCTAGTAGAACTCGTTTTATTGGTTGAAACAGCGTGGATCTCCTCCGTAAGCGATGAATTGATAATCTCGCTAATATCCCGGTTTCGGGATAGATCTGCTGACAGCGACTCAGCCACGGTCTGATCTTCTGTACGGACTGCGCGCTCTTCTCGATCCCAATCTACAATGGCGATTTGCTTTTCCTGACAAGGTGCCAGCGGCAGGCTGTACAATAAATCCCCAAGTGAATATCCATCGGCCTTCCACTGCTGCTTAAAATGAAGGATATGACCATGTGCAATCGTGGTGTTTTCGTAGATCGTTGGCGTTTCGTCCCAATCAACGCTGTTTTCTACTGTCAATTCCTTACGACCGGGATGATCGGAAATATAAGCCCTCTCTATGGCCTCAATCTTGTTTATTGCCGCATATATTTGTCTCTTCAAGGCATTCAAGGATGCTCGAATCGCGTCATAATTCTTTACAAAATAGTCGTCTTCCAGTGAGATCAGAAAATTCGAGCCAGCGTTGTAAAAAGCATGGAATTTCTCCAATAAATGTAAAAATGCCGTTATACTTGTGATATAGGTATCGTAATTGGCGCGAATAGTCAGGATTTCTCCAAGCGATAACACTGATTTATTGCGCAGTGTGTCTCGCGTATCCTCAAATTGTTGCTGCAGACACATAATGCCCATAGTCTGAGTTTCTCGAGTAGGGCAAGGCTCGAAATTGTACAAGCCGCCTTCACCAGCTTGCGCCAGTTCACTGACTAAGCGGCGTAAATAGCCTAACAACTCCTCTTGGTCCTGACTTTCGACGGTTTGTTTATTAACGGCTTCTATCAGTTTCTCCGTGCGATTTTGAACAACTGAAATTGATGAGATATCCACATACGGTTGTTGCACCAACTTTTTGATATTCTGCATATAAGCTGCCAACTGTTTTGGCAACGAGGCATTTTGGAACAAATTCTCAGAAGGCTGGTCGATGTATTGCTCGATATGACCAAGCAATGATTCTACGGTGGCTCGATTTAGGGAGTCTTGTGCAATCAGTGACTCACAATATGTCTTAGTTTGAGGTGCCCCTTGTTTGCCACAATAAGCGGCAGCCAATTCATAATGTAATTGCTGTAATTTTGCCTTTCGTCTAGCCTGTTCAGCCAGCAATTTCAAGATAACACTAAAACTATACTTCAATTGCTGGGTGCTAAATTTCAGTTTCCCTGCCAATGTATCCAGCTTCAATTGATACACAGGATCAGCCGAAACTGTTGCCGTACTCATGTTATAAGCTCTCACATTAGCAACATTTTCAGTCGATGGTTGTGTTGTTGCATCACTGTCTTCATCAACCGAATAGGCCACCAAGCTCAAGGTATTCATCGAACTATTGATACGACCAAAAATCGCAAACAAATCATCCGAAAGTGTTAACAACTCTGCCTTTAGACGTTTGCTTTCAAGGGGGGTAATCGTCAAGCCTCGGATTTCAGGCTCTGTGGTCCGAACCGTATGATAAAAACTAAATTCCTCCAAGGTACGATTTGGGATGGTAAAATCGACGCACTTGCCGCCAATATCTTGTGAAAATGACGAATTACCCACAAGTTCGCTGGCATCCGGCAATGCCGGTACTGTGCTGGCTGCGGAACTTGCGTTTGCGGGCAAGGGCGATAAATCGGCCATCAATAATATATCTTTCGGGATTTTCTTGTTTTCTAAACTAATCCGAATTGGCTCTTCACTCAGTCCGGCAATTAAACCATACGCGTGCTCATAGTCCTTATTGTCGATTCGGCCAAAGAAAAAACCATCCTTATTAGTTTGAGCACTAAAAATAGGTCGACAGCTATCGCTATCCGGTGCTGCGGCGGGATCGCTACTAGCAACAATTACTACTTGAACACCTGAAGCTCGGCGTTCACCTGAAATGTCAACCAATTTACCCGATATTTTTCTGGGAATATTTAGGATCGGGCCTTCTTCGTAGATGATCTCAATGACTTTAGGATTGACTTTAATCTCGAAAGGTTTTGTTTTATCTGGAGCATTTTCAGAGATGTTCGCTGAGTACAAGTATCCGAAGCTGTATATTTGTTTTAGCTGAAGATCGCCATCTGGGGCAAAGATCTCTATGGTCACATTTTGACCGCTTAACAAGTCTTCTTTGGGTAAGAAAAAACGGAAAGCACCGTTTTCCTCTACATCAACGCGATCCTTACTGTAAATCGGATTCCCACTTATCTCTTGGATGTAGCTGACCTTTAAAAAATGCCCAAGGTATTGATCCGTGATTTCAACTTCACTTGTGGTAGGTTTTAACAAACCATTGATACTTACTCTATTCATTTTTAATTCCTCCATCATATTTGGTGACGGTATCAATCTGATGTGCGTGTAGTAACTTGGCTAATATTTAAATCACTGGCTTGTTCAGTGCAGTGGTTTGTTCAATGGCCACGGGGTAGTGGGGTGGGAAATTCTCCTTTGACTACGGCTGAAGCTTTGCTTCGCTTTGTCCGACATAACGCAGTTATGCGGCAGCGAAGCAAAGCTTCAGCCGTACCATATTATCGGGTAATTTGCCAGCCCGCCCCCGTGTGTCCAGTGTGAACAAGTGATTATGTAGTTTTTTTCTGTATAACTTCAACAAATAACATGTATAAAGCCTGTATCAATAAAGAACGAAATTAACAATCATTTTGTGCCCGTGTTAAAAAAAATTTCGCCTACAGTTTTAAGCCGGGACACCCTTTAAAACAAGGCTTCTCCGAAATCCCCGGCTCATGAGGTTCAGGTATTGCAAAACTCTCATCACCATGTCAAACTGTCCCGCGTTATGTCGGTAGCCAAATTTTCTAGCGGGATAACATTCAAAGTGTGGGGTTAAACAGCAAATGGCATTAATTCAGATTAATCAAAATGTGCTGACGGCTTATAACCGGGAATTGCTTTCCGGTTATATTCCGGAAAATGATCACAGGCACTATGTAAAATGGCTGAGGTATTATCTGGATTTTTGCAATAAATATAAATTCGATCCTTCAAACGTCGGAGGCTGTTTGTTTAGTGATAGTAGGATTTTAACGTTTCAGGACTGACCCCGATATAAAAGAGCAGCTGAAGCATCCAGTTGCGGAGGGTTGTATATATCATGCCTTCTTTTTTCCAGCGCCGGGCCGAGGTAACCACCCGATCTGAAATGAAGTGAATTTTATACCCCTTTTTTCTGAGTCTGAGCATGATCTCCACATCTTCCATCAGGGCAATTGGTTTATATCCTCCCAAGTCCCAAAAGCATTTTGATTTAATGAATATTGCCTGGTCGCCAAAGGGAATCCGGGTGATCCGGGAACGCAACGTTGCCACCTTTTCGATGATACGAAAACCTAATTGCTTTGCGCCAATGGCCAGATCAAATGCACCGGCAGCAACTTCCTTGTCCCGGCAGGCATGAAGAATTGTTTTGAGTGCATTTGCAGGCAAAACGGTATCTGCATGAAGAAACAGCAGCAGATCTGCGGTTGCGGTCCGGGCCCCATGGTTCATCTGCACGCCCCGGCCGGCCGGTGATGCTGTTTTTATAACATCCGGGTCATTGATCGCTTGAAGGGTGCGTTTTTCAGGGTCTCCATCCACCACAATAATTTGGGTGGCCCACAACATTTGCGATGCCGATGATTTAAGGTCGCCAATGTTTCGGTTAATACGATCCGCTTCGCTGTATACCGGTATAATAACGGAGATCACAGGATTCATTGGATTGAGGTTCCGGACGTTGATTTGAAAATAATATCCCCGTAAAAGGCCGTTGACGTCCCCTCCGTATTGTCCGAGTCCGTCATGATCGCCACACCCGAAGTCATGGGGGGCGGGTGTCCGAAACTATCCACATAGTCCTGATAAATATTACGTTCTTCGGTGACCCAGGTGCCCACCTTGTCGTCACCACTTTGCACGGCGATCATCATAACCTGATTGATGTAGGGGTTGGGTATCCGGGTCCCTTTAGGGACGCGGTTGGCCCAGATATAGGTCACCACTGTTGCAGGTGGATACTGGCCGTATATCAGGCGGGCGGTTTCAAATCGGGTTTTTTCCCAGACCCCTGCCTCATCAGGGTTATATTCAAAAGCCACATAAATTCGTGCCGGATAATCATCCCCGCTTTTTTGGGTAACATCGGTTTTCTTATTAATGTCCGTGATTTTCCATTGCCATTGAATAATGGGATATTTTTTTACATCAATGCCGATTTTGCGGATCAGTCCCGAAGCGGATGCCTTGCTATAGGCTTTGATTACAGTTCGCCCCTGGTCTTCAACCATATTGTATGTGGTATGTGCCTTTATTTTTTTAAATGTCAAAGGCTCCCAGTGCCGGGGTAAGGTTTCCCCGGTATTCGCCTGGGAAAAGTCCCCTACGGTCAATATCGGCTCGGCGCAAAGCACAACAGCGGTGTGCAAAACCATGATAAAGCTGACCGCCATCCAAATCTGTTTTTGTCGACTCAAAATTTTATTCCTTATTTTAAAAGATAATTGGTTGTGTGTACGGCCGTTTTGCTGGCTGGATCAAGATTGAGAAAGCCTAAATCCTTTTGGGTATCAATGTCCCGCCACACGGGCAGAGTACAGTGTGACACATGATGATCTTTAAATCTGTTCAGGGTCAGATCAAATACCTGGTCGGTTCCCCAGGGAATACCGTGAAATATCCGGGGGGTAAATCCTTTGGCCGTAAACCCGATCAGATAATATCCGCCATCATGACTTGCGCCGATGGCCGCACTGCACTGGTCCAGAGCCTTAAAGGCCGTATCAAGTATCTGAGACGGCAGATCCGGTAAATCAGACCCGATGAGAACGGCCCTTTCATATCCGGCGGTAAAGGTGTCGGCAAGGGCATTTTCCATTTTTTCTCCCAGGGTGGTGCCCTTTTGGGCGAAAAGATCCAAATCCTCTCCCACCCAATCCCTGATATGATGAATGGCGTTTTCCGGGTAATAGTAGACCCGCAACGCCCAGGGAGTTGATCGAACAATATCCAGAACATCCATCACAAAGCAGCGGTATAACGCCAGGGCTGCTGTGTCTCCCACCCCCTTTGCAAGGCGCGTCTTGACCCGGCCTTTTTCCGGGGATCTGATGAAAATGATGACAGCGTTGTTTTTTGTCATCTTCACACCTTGAAATAGGGGCAGGTTTCCCGGATGCACTCCCTGTTTTTGCCCTGTTGGCGGCATTGCGCCTCGCCATGGGCCCTCAGAACCAGGGGCAGGTACGCTTCGGACAACCGGGCCACTGTTTTCAATGTTGTCCACACCTCCCGCTGGCAGCATCGGGCCGCCTCAATCCCTTTCAGGTCGTGGATAACGGCTTCGGACACCTGCTGGACGATCTGCCTGGCCTTGGGCTTTAGCGGGGTGCCTTTCAAAATAACTCCAAAGGCAATGCCCGCACCCACAGCAGCGCCGCAGGTCCCCCAGAAAGCGCAGACACCGCCGGGAACGGCTCTTCCGCGCTCAATGGCCGTAATGATGTCGCTGTCTGTGATATCCCCGCCCAGATTTCTGAACACGGCGGTGATAACGCCGGGCACTGCAAAATGATGCTCGGGGCCATGGAGGGGAAATGAGGGATGACTGCGAAGGTGGTTGATCAGATCAATCATATCTGTTGCATCGGTATGGGTGCAGATATGTTTGACCACATCCACTATCTCTTGTCCATGGCAGTGGTCGCAGACAAAATGACCTTGTTCGCATACGGCGTTGGCTGGGAATTGATTGCCGCAGAAAATACAGTTTTCCTCTCTTTGTTCTTCCAGATAGACCAGTGGTTGGCCGCACAGCATGCAGTCCTGTTGAAATTTTGTATCTGTTTTCAAAGAAGCCTTTTGGCTCAAGGTGGCGGCGTTCTCGTCCACAGGGGAGGGCGGCAGTTCGCAGCTGCAGGCGTTCACGGCGTCGATATTGGATACACTGCCCATGTGATCCAGCTCAAAAATCGTCGTATCCTCCCGGGCATCAGAGGGCCTAGTGGACTCCGACGATTGCCCGCGTAAAAGCAGCTGTCCGTCGTCAGTCATCACCGCGGCATGGGGGCCTGGGTAAAAAACCATTGTTTTTTCCGCAGGCTTAGGCCGAAAGGCCGTATAGGTGACGGCATAAAACCTGTGGTTCAATACCTCTTTGTAAAAAAAACGTTTCACCACCCTGATCCGGCTGAATCCGGCTGATTCCAGGATGCTCATCAGTTGGGGCTGCACAAGTGCCCCTGACAGACACGCCCCCCGGAGTACCGCATCATTCTGGATTTCAGGGGGGCAGGGATCATCGGTGACCACGTCGGAAATAAAAATCCGCCCGCCGGGGACAAGTATGCGAAAAATTTCAGCAAAAGTCTGCCGTTTGTCCAGGGAGAGGTTAATGACGCAGTTGGAGATGACCAGATCCACGGTGTTATCCGCCAGGGGCAGTTGTTCAAGAAACCCTTTTTTAAAGGAGACATTCCCGTACCCCAGGTTTTGGGCCACATCCCCAAGGGGTTTTCGGGCCAGGGCCAGCATGTGATCCAGCATGTCAATCCCGATGACCTG
>NZ_DDYV01000352.1:0-10698 GCF_002348205.1 Desulfobacter sp. UBA2225
TGAAAAGCCGGTGCATGAAAAGCCGATGTATAAAAAGGCGATGTATAAAAAGCCGATGTATGAAAGGCAGGTGTATGAAAAGCCGGTGCATGAAAGGCAGGACCGCATCACCACGGACCATCTGAAATCCTCTGACATTACCCGTCAGCTGGCTTTAGGTGTCAGAAAAATCGTCATTGATCCCGGCCACGGCGGCAAGGATCCTGGTGCTCCCGGATATATTGGAGGCGTATGGGAAAAGGACATTGTGCTTAAACTGGCAACAAATCTTGCAGAAAAACTGCGCAAACGCTTGAACTGTGAAGTTTTGCTTACCCGGAGCACAGACCAAAAACTGACCCTGGAGGAACGAACTGCCATTGCCAATACCAAGCGGGCTGATCTGTTTATTTCAATGCACTGCAATGCCGCCAACGACAAAAACCTGTCCGGCATTGAAACCTATATTTTAAACCTTGCCACTGATGAACAGTCCATTGCCGTGGCTGCCAGAGAAAATGCCACATCTGAAAAAAACATCTCGGATCTGGCCTATATCCTCAATGATCTGATGAAGCATACCAAGATAGAGGAATCCACGCGACTTGCCGGTAACGTTCACAAATCCATGATATCAGGCATGAAAAAAAGATACAGCAATATCCGTGATCTGGGGGTTAAACAGGCCCCGTTCTATGTACTGCTCGGAGCGCGGATGCCTGCAATTCTCATTGAGACATCTTTTATCTCCAACAAAACCGAATGCAAACGTCTGATGACCGCTTCCTACCGCAATGACATCTGCAACGCCATTGCCGGCGGGATAGAAAAATACATCAATGCCACAAATCCCAAGCACAGATAACTATAAAAATCAAATAACAGGTGAAATTTATGTCCTTTGAAAACATCATCCTTGAGATGGACAATGCCATTGGCATGATCTATTTTAATCGTCCCAAAGCCTTGAATGCACTGAACAACGCACTGCTTGATGAACTGGATACTGCTTTGGACCAGGTACTGGCCAACAAAGAAATCCGGGTGCTCATTTTCACAGGCACTGGAGACAAGGCCTTTGTAGCCGGTGCAGATATCTCGGAACTGACCCAAATGGATGCGTTGGCAGCAAAATACTTCTCCCGCAAGGGGCAGAAAATTTTCTCCAAAATTGAAGCCCTGCCCTTCCCAGCCATTGCCGCAGTAAACGGTTTTGCCCTGGGCGGCGGCAGTGAAGTGGCCCTGGCCTGCGATTTTATCTATGCCTCGGAAAATGCAGTGTTTGGACTGCCGGAAATAAACCTGGGCCTTATTCCCGGTTTTGGCGGCACCCAGCGACTCTCCAGGGTTGTGGGAAGAAACAGGGCCAAGGAGATGATTTTCACTGGGAACACTATTACTGCTGACAAAGCGCTGGAATATGGTATGGTCAACCAGGTGTGCCCCCATGAGTCCCTTATGGAGGAGGTTCAAAAAACAGCCCGGCGCATTGCAGCCAAAGGCAGCGTCTCCTTGAGAGCAGCCAAAGAGGCTATCCAGGCCGGAATAGGCTGTGACCTTGAAACCGGATGTCTGTTTGAAAACGATGCATTTGCCATAACCTTTGCAAGCCCGGATGCAAAGGAGGGCACATCAGCATTTTTAGAAAAAAGAAAGCCTGAATTCGGCGGTAATATTTAACCAGGGAGATAAACATGCCCATTTACGACATTGACTATGAGACCATGCCCAGGGAGGGCTTGGAGGCGATCCAGCTTCGCCGTCTCCAAACAACTATTGAACGGATTTATGCCACGGTTCCATTCTACAAGGAAACTTATGACAAAGCCGGTATCAAGCCTTCTGATATAAAACGCCTGGATGACTTAAGGCGCCTGCCCTTTACCACAAAACAGGACCTTCGGGACAACTACCCTTATCGCATGTTTGCCGTTCCCATGGAGCAGGTGATCCGCATCCACGCATCCTCGGGCACCACGGGCAAACCGACGGTGGTCGGCTACACCAAACGGGATATCAACACCTGGGCCGACCTGATGGCCAGAAGCATGGCTGCAGCCGGCGCCACCGCGGGAGATATTATCCACAATGCCTGGGGTTATGGTCTTTTCACCGGCGGTCTTGGGGCCCACTACGGGGCTGAACGTTTAGGCGCATCGGTTATTCCGGTTTCCGGCGGTAATACCAAGCGCCAGATCACCATTATGCAAGATTTCAAGCCCACGATCCTGTGCGGGACTCCCTCCTATATCCTCCACCTGGCGGAAGTGGCCCTGGAAATGGGTGTGGATTTCAAGGATCTGTCTTTTAAATCCGGTATTTTTGGTGCAGAGCCCTGGACGGAAAAAATGCGCCAGGAACTCGAATCCAAGCTCCATCTCAAGGCCGTAGACATTTACGGTCTGTCCGAAGTCATGGGGCCGGGCGTATCTGTGGAGTGCGTTGAAGAACAAAAAGGCCTTCATATTGCCGAAGATCATTTTATTGTGGAGATCGTGGACCCGGATACCCTGGAACCCGTTCCCCCCGGAGAGCCCGGTGAAATCGTGTTCACAACCATTACCAAGGAAGCCTTCCCGGTCATCCGTTACCGCACCAAGGACATCACCTCCTTGAACCCTGTTCCCTGCACCTGCGGCAGGACCCACATGCGGATGAACAAACCCACAGGCCGTACGGACGACATGCTTATCATTCGAGGCGTCAATGTATTCCCATCCCAGATCGAAAGCGTTCTTATGGAAAGCCGGGAAGTTGCCCCCCATTACCAGTTGGTGGTTGATCGGGTGGACAACCTGGATACTCTGACGGTCAAAGTGGAAATCGACGAAGCTTCCTTCAGCGATGACATCAAGGGGCTGCAGGCCATGGAAGGTAAAATTTCCCACGATATCAAGGAGCACTTGGGCGTATCTGCCAAGGTGGCCCTTGTGGAGCCTAAAACCATAGAAAGAAGCCAGGGCAAGGCTGTCAGAGTTATAGATAACCGCCAATTTTAACCAAGGAGATTATTATGGCTGAACAGATATCCATATTCATAGAAAACAAAGAAGGGCGTCTTGCTGAAGTCACGGCCATTTTAAGGGATGCCGGAGTGAATATCCGGGCGCTTTCCCTTGCAGATACCACGGACTTTGGTGTGCTGCGCCTCATTGTCAATGATAATGACAAAGCCACCGCAGCCTTACGGAATCAGGGATTCACCGTCGGCAAAACCCGTGTTTTGGCCGTGGAGGTGAATGATGAACCCGGCGGTCTGAACCAAGTGCTGGATCCGTTAAGTGAACAAGATGTCAATGTGGAGTACATGTATGCATTTGCCAACCCCCAGTGCAAAAACGCCATCATGATTTTCCGCTTTGATGACATTGAAAAGGCAAAAGTTATTTTGGCGAAACAGGGTATTAAGGTTATAGAGACGGAGGAAATCTCAAAGCTCTAAGAGCTTGTCCATACATAGCCTTTTTATCCATATTCTTCGTTGCGACTGAAGGGGCACATATTTCCAAAAATATGCGCCCTAAGCCACCCATAGGATACGAATCAACGACCATCTCCTGACGGACACAACAAACAATGAAAGATGTGAGTATTGAGTAGTAAGAAAACAGCTTGTTTTAAATCTCAATACTCAATACTTTCATATAAAAAAAATTGATCGACTCTGTAGCATTTATTTTTCCCCGGCCCTTTAAAAAGGCCAGAAAACAGGAATGAAAAGACTTGCGATAACGACTACAATTACATTCAATGGCAGACCCAGCTTGAGGAAATCTGAAAATCTATATCCGCCAGGACCATAGACCAACAGATTCGTCTGGTAACCAATGGGGCTGGCATAACAGGCGCTGGCGCCAAAACAGATGCCGATAATAAATGGCCGGGGATCCACGCCAAGTGAGACTGCGGTAGAGATCGCGATGGGAAGCAGGAGTACTGCAGTTGCATTGTTGCTTAAAATATGGGTGAATATACTGGTTAATACTATGATGGCAAAAAGGATCATATGTGGACTTTTGCCTTCGAATAGACTTAAAAACGCGTTTGAATAGAGCTCCGTTGCGCCTGTTTTCTGCATGGCCAGCCCTAAAGCCAGTGTTCCGACAATCAAAAGGAGAACTTCAGACTGAAATGAACGGTAGGCATCTTTTAAACTCAGGCAGTGGGTCAACGTCATTAAAAAAACGCCGGAAAGAGAGCATATCATGATGTCGACAAGCCCAAGTGTTGCAGCAAGCACAACAGCGACAAAAATTCCGGTGGCAATGCCGGCCTTTTCCCTGTCAACAATAGCGTGGTGAATATCCTCAATGATCACAAAGTCTGGACTCTTTCTTATTTTATCCAATTTGTTTCTCGGGCATTGTACGAGGAGAATATCCCCGATTTTCAACCTCCCGTTTTGTAATTCTCTATAGGAAAAATAACTCGTTCGGCTTCGTATCGCAATAATACATATATCGGCGTCGTTTTGGAGTTCATCTGACATCAAGGGTTCCCTCAGAAGGGATGAAAGTGGAGGAATAACAAGTTCAACAATGAGATCATCTTCGGGTCTCCCCCCAAATGTGAGACTTTCTTTTCCATGAATCAAAGATAATTCTTTGCTTTTCAGACAGGAGAGGATGTCCTGTGCCGCCCCCTTGACCAGGAAAATATCATTCTGCTTTATGCTCAGTCTGGTTCTGGACGGATCAAAAACACCTCCGTTTCTGAAAATTTCAATCACGCTCAGCCCTAAATTTTCTTTGGCATATACAGTGATATCTCTTTTCCCGATCAAGGGACTTTTTTCAGTGACTATCAGTTCTGCAATGTATTTTTTTTCTTTTCCTTCATCCAGTTCACATACAGGTGCAGTCCGGCCGGGCATGAGTTTTGGCGAAGCCAGAAATAAAAAAAAGATTCCGATTGCAGCTATGGGAACACCAAGGCGGCCGAGTTCAAACATAGATAATTGATCAAACCCGTTGAGGTTTGCAAGATCGCTGACAATGATATTGGTCGACGTGCCGATCAGTGTAGACGTGCCGGCCAGAATTGATACATAAGACAACGGGATGAGCATTTTTGACGGGGAAAAATCACATTCACAACTCAATCCCATGACAATAGGGATAAAAAGAGTCACAACCGGTGTATTATTAATGAATGCCGACAACACAGCTCCCCCAACAAGGATAATTAGAAAAGCAGATTTCCGGCTCCCTTTTGAAAATTTCAATACCAATTCCGTCAAAAAGCCGACAGCGCCGGTCCGTATCAGTCCATAACTTAATAGAAACATCGATCCTACGGTTATCACAGCGGGATTGGCAAACCCTGCCACGGTCTCTGAAGGGGAAAGTATTCCAGTCAGAGCAAGCAGCACCATAATTCCTATGGCCGTCTTATCAACCGAAATTTTCTCTGAAATCAGAAGGACTAATGTCACAATCAGAATCAGTGAGACCAAAACAACGGGTATATTTATCATTGACATAAAACCTCTCCGTCTCTAATTTATTGACAATCAAATTTTAGACAGCAACACTGAATTTTAGTCTGTATAATCAGGAAGTTTCTATTTACCCAAAACCAATATTGTCAAACAAGATTGGTGGGTAAAAAAATTCTGAAACATGTTCCCTCCCCAAGGGTCGATTCCACGTTAATTGTGCCGTTATGGTTTTCCGTTATGATAAAATTGGCGATAAACAGTCCAAGCCCGGCACCCTCTTTATCAGGCTTGGTGGAAAAAAAGGGTTCAAAGATGTGCCTGCGGAGATTTTCGGACATGCCTGGGCCATTATCTCTTATCTCAAGGCATACCTGATCTTCTTTACCATAAATTCTGATAAAAAAAGTCGGACACGGATTATCTGTGTTGCCGGCCATTGCATATGCCCCGTTTGACAGAATATTGAAAAACACCTGTTTTAATTCGCCGCCCCGGCATTTAACTTTTGGCAAATTAGGGTCATAATCCTTCATAATTTGAATGGCGCCAAAATGGAAATCATGCTCCAGAGTATATTCATTGGATGCCAGTTCAAGTGCTTGATCCAGGAGAATCGCTATATCTTCAACAGCAAACTCCATTTTGTTTCTTCTTGCGGAAAAAGAGAGCATGTTTGAAGCAATTTGAGACTGAATCACCATTTCTTCAAATCGTTGTTTTTCATCCTGCAGGGTTTGAAGGCTTAATGCCTCAACCAGAGCCATAACCATCATCATGGCAACCTCCTGGTCCTCAACCGTATATTCGCCTTCCATATCTGCAAAAACGACAAGACCAAGCACATCCTGACCGTGCAGCATTGGAAGCGCCATAATGGTGTCGATGGGCAGATGTTCCCTGGGCAAAAAATCAAATTCAGGATTCAAACTTACGTTGTTGAATATTAAAGGGGTTTTATCAGTAATTGTTTTGAGCAGTTTGCCGGATATCTGTTGTTTAAATCCCTGCTTTATAGATACGTCATTAAACTTATGATACTGTTTGCCAACCAGATCGGAAAACGCCAGAATATTCAAATACTCCTTCCTGTCACAGACCAGCCCTACAAAACAATAGGGAGCTGGAACCACGCCTTGAGCAATGGAAATAAAAATTTCTGCGATTTCTTTAACGGACTGTGCGGTCATGGATCGTTGAAAAAATGTATTCACAGAGGAGATAACCATGCGCTGGTGCAAATTTTTTTTCTCCTGCAAAGTTTTCTGCTGTACCTCACCTTCTAATATTGTATTGGTACGCGCCAGATCTTCTGTTTTTTCTTTAATGTCATCACGCATGCGCGCAAAATTACGTGAAAGTATCCCCACCTCCCCCACACTTGTTTGGTCAATTTCCTTATCGATATTTCCTGAAGTTATCTCAGAGGTGATGCGGGCAAGCCTTGCAACCGGCTTAGTAATGAGGGTAATCAAAAAAATAAGCACCACAGCCATGACAAGGGTCACGAAGAAAGAAACCCCAAACATTTTTGTCCGAAAACTAGCCAATTTTTTTTCAATCAAGCTGGTGGAATAAACAACCGTGAACCTTCCGAGCGTCAATCCATTATAGTCGATAACAAAAGTTTTCTTTATATCCGTTCCGCCCAAAGGGAACTCTCTTATAAGATTGATATTAATATTAAGTTCCGAATCATGGATGGCAAAGCGTTTCATGTTTTTGTCATCAAAAAAAGTCTCCATGTTCATTTTTAAGGCTTCCATATCCACATTATAAAGGGGAAGGGTATTGATATTCTTCATGAGATAGGTGGATTTGTCAATTTGAGCCCGCAGGCTTTCTAACTCAAGGGCCTTTACCTGGTGGGTGATGTAGGAACACAAAAACAGATTCATGACACTGAAAGCCACAATGACGACTGCAATGATGCGGGTCTTTAATCCCATATGATTTCTCTGGTTACCACTAAATGATTGCAACGACAAGCGGTTCGGTCAGACCGGATACTGTCGAATCATATTTCTGGACGGATATTTTATATGAAAGTCTAAATAAGTTATTGAATTACTTTCATGTTTTGTTTTGGGTTGAGCCTGGGTATTAATAGACCGGATTCGCCCATGGCTGTTATTTAAGAAGAGCGGATTCGTTTCCGGACACTCTACGAACCAGACTTCGATAGTCTTCGGAGGCCGTTGAGCCTGGTGCAAATTCAAAGATGGTTTTCCCAAATGAAGGTGCCTCAGCCAAACTTTCATTGTAGCGAATGGGCTTACATAATTGTTCTGGATACAATTTTTTAAGTTGATCGTACAGCACCTTCGGACCCTTGATCCGCAAGTCAAGGAATGTGGGCACAATGTATTTTAGTTGTATTTCACTTCTGTACTTTTGAATGGCACCAAGGCTTTTTATGAATTCGGACATCCCATGCAAAGGCATGACTTCAAGGGCAACCGGCACAAGTACCTCGGTTGAATAAAAAAGGACATTAACAATCAACTGGTCCCACCCGGGAGATGTATCAATCAAAATAAAGTCAAACTGATCATCCAAAGGTCTTAGGGCTTCGGACAAAGTAAACTCAGCACCAAAGCTTTTTTTGTCAATAATTCGTTTAACGCCTGCCAGGGATTTTCCACCCGAGAGCAGCCATAAATTATTCCGGGCCTCAATCAGGCAGTCAGAAACCGACAGTTCATGGGTTAAAAGCTCGGTCAGGCCGGCACCCGGTTTTTTCCCGAGAATATAAGAGGACTGCCCCTGGGTATCGGTATCCACTAAAAGGACTCTATATCCGGCCAAAGCAAGGCCTGCACCAAGATTTACACTGGTGGTGGTTTTGCCTACCCCGCCCTTGCTCAGGGTGATACAAATCTTTCTGGCCACACCCCCTGGTCGGCGTTTCGTATCGACTGGTTTCTCGTCCAATGTCAAAAGAGAGGAGAGGGATACAGGAAATTTAAATTTGCATGATTTGCAGCTAGCCAGGATGTTTTTTTTACCTGCATCTGCAAAAGGTTTCAACGTGTCAGGGTTTACTTTATGGTTTCTGGCACATTTGGGACAGGTAATAATCACTGGTCCTTCTCCTTTTGTAACTCGGCCATAATAGCTTCAACAGCAATACTTGCCAGTTTTCGCATGGATACATGGGCGTTGTCATCACCGCTGACCTTTATTCTGATTTTGGCCTTTCCTTCCCATATTTCCACGGAAACATTTCCCCTGAACTCAGTCCATGAGGGATTTAGAATCGGTTCCGGCAAATCGGATTTGGATTCATCCTCACTGCCCCGGTATATCAGGCAGTCCAATTCCTTTGTTGAACCTTCAAACGCTTTATCATCAGTGCATAGAAGGCTGTCCATCACATTTTTTTTTTTCACCATTCCTGTGTTACCATTCTGCTTATCATTGCTTACTCAATATTCATTCCCGCCCAATTTTACTCGGATATCATCTTTTAACAGAGATCGCGACCCGGAACAAATGGCGGAAGTGTCCGTCCTCGGTATTTTATCCGGGTATCGGCTGGAAATCTATGGAATTTTCACTCGTTAGATAATATCAGCTCCCCCGTGTCCATGCAAGAAAAAACAAAAAGGGCGTCTCCATAAGGAGACACCCTTTTTTAAACGAATGTATCGTTGAACAGCTGCGTATTAATGTCCGCCAAGTGTAGCAACAGCAGGACCGATTGCAGGATGAACGAACAGAAGGATCATCGCAACAACCAAAGCATAAATACACAGAGATTCGATCAGGGCAAGACCGATCAGCATGTTCACCTGGATTTTACCAGCTGCTTCAGGGTTTCTTGCGATACCAGCCATGGCACCATTCAAACCCAGACCCTGTGCAATGCCGCAACCAAATGCAGCGACACCAATTGCAAAAGCTGCTGCCCAGACACTACCAACGAGAAATTCCATGAGATTTACTCCTTTTAATAAAGTATTATAAATGAACGGGCTTCTTCCAAAATCCCGTAAAAAGGCTTACATTTTGTATTCATTAAGTTTAATGCGCTTCTTCAATGGCGCCTGCGATGTACATGGTCGGCAGCAGGAAGAATACTATGGCCTGAATCAAAGATACAAGAATACCCATTGCCATAATGGGAAGAGGTATCAGAAAAGGGCCGGCCAGCATCAGAAGGATGCCTACCACCAGCTCATGACCCATCATATTACCGAAGAGACGCAAAGTCAGGGACAGTACCCGTGCCAAGTGACCGATGACTTCAATGATAAAGAAAAGCGGCATAAGTACCGGTACGGGTCCCAGGAAATGTTTAATATATTTTACACCATGTTTCTTGATGCCGATGATATGGCTCCAGGACACGGCAATGACGGCCAAGGCAACGGTGGTGTTAATGGATGCTGTGGGCGGATAGAATCCGGGAACCAGGCCGAACAGGTTACCTAACAGGACAAACAGGAAAATAGTCAGCAGCAGAGGAGCGGAATCTCTTCCCTCTTCTCCGGTGATACCAATCATAAACTCTTCAAGCCCGGAGATGATTACCTCAAAAACATTCTGAACGCTCTTGGGCACGAGGGTGACGCTTTTGCCGCCAATCCAGCCAAGAATAACGAGAATAATCATTGCAAGCCACATGTAAGTGACATGCGCATGGGTCCCTGCCCAATGTTCCAGACCAAACGAACCAAACAACGAAGTAAGAAATAGATATGGGTGTTCCACCTTAAACCGCCTCCCTGAATATTATCTTTGTTAATTCAATTGCCGCTGCTATAAACGTGCTTGCCACTACTACGGAAAGGCCCGCCAGAAGCCCTACCGGATGTACACTGCGATTTGCGATCAGCAGAAAGATAATCACTGCCGTCAGTGCAAAACGCAGATAATATTTAACCAGAAGCGCACCGATCAGAGATTTTCCCTTTTCAAGCACCCGCTTTTGGTTGAAATTTTTGGTCACTGTATTTTTGAGAACATGGAAATTGATTGTCACAATCAGACCGCCCAGAAAAACCCCGATATACACTTTGGGGGAGGCTATAAGCAATGCCACAAGACTTGACCCCAGAAACAGAAGCCAGTTAGTCCGTGTGATAAAGTTTACTATTTTCTCAAGTTCATCCATTAATATTTTTCTGCTTTTTTTCCAGCTCTGATAATGTTGCTGAACCCGGCTGCTATGCCGAACCCAAGCCCCACCAGCAAAAGGACCGGTTTTGTACCAAAAATTGTATCCAGCCAGTATCCCAGTGCCAGCCCTATGACAATGGCCAGAGCCACGGATATGC
>NZ_DDYV01000117.1:0-7167 GCF_002348205.1 Desulfobacter sp. UBA2225
TGCGTAAATCACAGAAATCTAGGTCTGGAGCAGTCGCAGTTCGGTGAGGCAGGCAGGAGAGACTTCCTGTGCTTCATCAATGAGCAAAACGGGTCGCAGCAGGGATGATCGGCAGTGCGCCTTCCATTTTTCGCGCAGGGTTTTAAAACTCCCATATCGATTCGCGGGCGCAAGTGAAACCCCGAAGAGCTCTCCCATTTCCCGATAAAAATCAGCGAGTTTACTTTGGGGTCGTTCCATGACGCCCAATGTGACATCCGGCATGGCGCTCAGTTGATGTGCTATCCATTGGAGGGTTTTGCTTTTTCCCTGACCGGGGTCTCCTGTGATCAGAGCAAAACCGCCCTGTGGGATCATTGCCTGCACACGATGCGCAAAGCTCTCTGTTTCAACCTCCACCCAGATGGCCTCGGCAGGCAGGTTTTGCACAAAAGGGTTGTATTTAAGGCCATAGATGGCCAGCAGGTTTTTATCATTCATTGACCAACTCCTCCTTGGGCATGTAAGCCGGGGCAAGTCCGCTTGCAGAGTACTCTTTCATCCATTTCAGCAGCAATGCCGGAGTTTCCTTTTTCTGGCCGGGGACGTTGGCGGTTGCTTCGCTGTCAGGATTTTCAATGGTTTTTCTGATGCCGGCGGCATTTTTTGTTTTGTCCTGGGGAAAAAGCCTCGCCAAAGGGCCGCCGGTTTGAGGGTCTATGATGGTCATCCGGCTTTTATCCCATCCCGGAAAGCGCAACGTGATTGTTCTCAGGTGCGAAAAGCGTTGCGGAAGCTCAAAGCGCACGCCTTCGACCACGACGGTAGAATCGCCGCGGCGGACAATACGCTCAATCTGGCGCGTAAAAGCCATGCGCATGGCATCTGCGCCGGGCGCCGGACGTCTCACATCCGGGCCTTCGAGCATCCGTTTCAAAGGGGTCGTTTTAATCTCACTGTGCCGGCTTCTATGGTAATCCTGTTCCACCCATGCCTGCGCGGCCTTGTTAAGAAAAGCCAGATCAAGATCATCGAGTCCCTTCAACAGGGCAATCAGACGACCCTCCAGTTGTCCCCAGAAAACCTCCTGTTTGCCGTTTTGATAGGGTGAATAAGGCAGGGTGGTCTCATGGACAATGCCAAGACGGGCCAGTCCCTGACGGGTCTCTTCGGCAATCATCGCCGCGCCGTTGTCTGTCATCAGGGCGCGCGGCAATCCGCGTTTCATGATTGCCTGGGTCAGTCCGTGAATGAGGCATTCGGCTGTTTCCGACATATAAAACTGCAAGTGACAGCAAACCCTGGAACGATCGTCTATGATTGCGAGGGCCATTGGCTGATGCCAAGCACCGGATGAGTCGAGCAGCCTGATTTTTGCGTGGTGAAAATCAAGATGCCACAATGCGTGGACATGCGAAGCCTCGTAGCTTCTGATCTCTCGCCGCTCTCTGCGCAGCTCCGCCTGGATTTGCCCTCCCGTCAGATGGGATGGGCCGTTCTTTTTCGCCCAGCCGTTTTCCCGCATACAGCGCAAAACGCTCTTATAGCTGGGAACATGCGGAAACATTGCATCATTCAGAGCCTGTGCAAGCAGATTGTCGTAGTGCAACTGAACGCTCCAGTGCTTCCCGGCATCGTACTGCAACTGTATGGCAGCCTTCAGCTCCTCGCTAACAACCCTGCGTATGCCGGCATCGACCCGAATCTTCCGCCCCAGTGCCGCGATGGGATCAGCAGCGTCTTTGGCTTGATAAAACCACCGTTCGATCGTCGAAAAACCCGGCGTTATCTGTTTGTCCGGAATAACGGGATGCTGGAAACTTTTGCCGGTCAGAGCCTCAAGCTCTCGCTGAAGTGCGCCACCTTCCGGCGGACAGGACAAAAGGGCGCCTATGACTGAAAAACGGAACTGTGCCCATTTTTGCCAATGGGGCATCTTTGACTCGCTCATGGGTGTTTTCTCCTCCAAACTCGCTTCTTCGTCCTCCTCCATGGAGAATCGATGTCGAATTCGTTGTCAAAACCCCTTTAGCTCATCCATTTCCTTTATACAGCCGCACATCTTTTGCGCGAAAAAATCGCCCGATACAGTTCCAGCAAATATCAAGTCCTCAAACCCTGATGGCAAGGGCATTCATGTATAGGATCAACTGCTGTTCGGTATTCTCCCCGGAGGCAATAAAATGCTCAAGCAAACTGGCAGGGAGCGTCTCTGCGCATACTGGCGGCATCAATATGCCCGACAACAACTTCCATACCGGCGTCTCAGGGAATATCTCTCGAAAATATTGCATCCAGCGGGACAATGTGGAACGTGTGACGCCAAAGAGTTGCTTCAGCTTTTCAACCGTGTAGCCCCCAACTCGGTTCTGCCGCAACGCAACGACAACATGAAAAACCACTCCAAAATAAACTCTACGGCCTGAAAATAAAACAGAGGAAGGCAACAACCGTTTTCGGCAACCTTCCTCGCCACAGCATAAACCGTAGCGAATCGAAACAGATGCTTCAAGTCCCGCCGGACCGCCTCGGGGTTTCCGCTGATACCATCCCCGGTGAAGAACCCCTCCGCAATGAGGACATTTCTCCTTACAGGCATTCTCCGACATATCTAAATCTATTTTTTGCAGCAGAATGAAAAGTGATTTGCTTTGTAGAATTTGTGATGTTATCATCGCCCCCGCCTTTTTTTAGGCAGGAGCCCCTTTTACGAATCGGCCAAGAAACGCGGGGGGGCTCCTTCCACTTTCCCTCGCACTTCTTGACCATATTTAACTTTTTTACCACCGATTTCTGTGGCCGTGCTCACAATAGCTGTGTAAAATGCGATATATCCATCCATAGTACCGTTCCACATATAAACGCTCCCCCCAAAGGGAAAAACAAGCGCCAGAAACAAAAAACTGAAACTTCGTTTGTAAAAGCTGTATATCCAAAATATTGCGGGAATAAGGAGAAAAAAAAGCGATAGTTTGGGTGCATACTCATTCCAGTAGCCCAGAACATACGCTATCTGGGCCGTCAAAACCGGAACCAGCTTCGGATAACCAACATGAGAGAACTGTACGGATGGATGATTCCAGCCGGCATTGATTGTTTCAGCCGTCCAGATCATTTTGGCGTGAAAAAACCAGATTGATCGTGCATCCCAACCCTGAAGAGGGTCGAACAATATTTTGATGTAGTATAAAAACAAAATAATAATGATCCAAGCGACAAGATATATGGTTCTTGTTGGGACTTGAAGTCCATTCCCAACTCTCATTGCATCGAAACACAACCATAAAACAGAGATGCCCGAAAAAATTGACCCAAGCAATAAACTGATTGACAACGATTGACACAAAAGCAAAAGAAGGTAGCATGCTGTTAGGCCGGAAGTAAAAATGAGTGGAAAAATTTCAATGAAAAGTAGATTTTCCTTTTTTGAATATAAAATGCTGATTACTAAATAGCCTAGCCCCAAAACATACATTAAACCGCCTAAACTAATTATATAAAACAAGTGCAACCTCTTGGCCACGTTCAAGTATTGTGTGGTTTAGAAGACCCCCCATTTCTGAGATAAAAATGATTTTTATTTTGCTGTTTTCGGATATTTTTCGAGGCCATGCGGATTCAACAAGCCTCTGATAGATAAATCCCCTACCGGCTGTTCGAATTTGTTCCGAAACTTGATAACTTTCCAACTGATGCTTCTTCAAAAGATACAACATTTCCTGTACCGACTACGGCAATACCTGCTCACCTGAATGGGAGACATTCACGTTGTGATTAAACCCCTGCAAATCTTTAACAATCTCAATCGTTGAGTAAAACAACTGCCCAACAGTTTTTAGAATGGGGGGATTGTGAAAAATAACGAAAAAGCCAAGAAGGCCTATTCCCCATAGTTTTCTGTTTTTCCAAAATGTTAACTTAAGGAAGAAAGGCATTTACCCCTTCGTCTCATACCCCCGGCGAGCTTTGAAAATCCGTCTTTTTTCATTCCCGTAAAGGAACATTTAAATGGTTTCAATACTCCCTTTACCACCATATTCACCTGATAATTTCGTGAAATCAAAACCAATATGAATCTCTCACTTTTTTAGGATACGTTTCTTCATTTTTTCACTTTTACGCAAAATATCTGAAAGGCCATATTCGGCATCTTCAAAAACAACGGTTGAAACAAGACCGTAACAAGTTTCCAGAACCTGTAAGGTCTCCATTTTGGCAACGATTCTTCTCCTAAAATGTCTTTAAATCCATGAACACCGTAAACCGTATAACCAAGCGATTTCATTTCGGAGGCGCTCCAGCCGGATTGATGCACTTGGTAGGGATTCCCCTGTATCGGACCTTGCGGCAAGAACCCGTTAGGGGTGAATATAACCACCTTTTTCGATGACAATTTTTCCATCACGGTTATAAGGGCCAAACCCTCCGCCTTCTCCAAATGCTCAATGAGGTCAAAGGCTAAAACGCACTCGAAGGAATGTTCTTCAAAAAGTTCGGTTAATTGATCCACGCCTGCAAGTATCGTCTCCGTATAAAAACCGCTTTCCCTTGCTTTCGTTACAACCTCCGGGAATGCGTCAACCCCTACGGCTTTTTTGAGGTAGGGAGAACAGCCTCTAATATGACCCCCATTCCCGCATCCTATATCTAAAAGGGTTTGGCAGGAACCTATAATTTCTTGCTCCAGTAAATTGACGTAAAGATCAAACCAATGGGAGGCTCTTGTTTTTATTTCGTGCGTGATCATAACGAATCGCCCTTATCACGATTGAAAGATGTTATTTCGAGGTCCTTTATTTTTCTCATCCTTGGCAACGGTCGCAAGGCCTGTTTCACCTCTTCTTTGAGATACTGCCTGGTATCGAGCATCCTTTTCGCATTCCATCCGCTTATACCCCGGATAAGAGGAGAAAGAGACAAGATGCCAATATCAAAACGATCCTTAAGCCTCCACAACCGCTCCGCAAAGGCATGTTCCAGGTAATGACCATTTGCATCATCCACATCGGTGTAAGCATCGGCAAGATATGTCGTGTAGAAATCTTTGTCGCTCCAGAAAAAATCGGATCGTATATGTAGTCTTGGCAACGTTGTAAAAGAATAGCCCACAAATTTAAGCGAGGGGGTTCTACGGAGTTCCCTTCTGATAACCGTAACAATACGCTTCAAATTCAAGACTCGATAACGGCCCGTTATTTTGATAAAAGCTTTTATATCTTCTTTTATCATGCAATTCTCAAGTGCCCAAGATATCATTATCCCCTCTGCCCAACCCTTTCCAGGAAAGCGATTGCTTACAGGAGGCGCAGGTACACTGTAGAGCGAAAGCTGACGGTTATGTTTTGCATACAAGTCGTACAAGGGGTGGAATTTGACAAGATCATATCCTGAGTTTTCACAGAAGAAAATTTTTTTGATCCCCGTCCTGCCGGTTGCCATCCATCGTAGTGTTTCAAGATATTGTTCTTCTCGTTCGGAGGAATCATTCAATTTCGAGATTGCGTGGGGATGGGGTGTAATTGTTCCCGTCAACAAGGCGGGCCATGTCTTTTCACGGGCGTGTAAGAGTCGCAAGCAACTGATCTCCTAAAAGCTTTTTGTTGAACCACCACGTCACAGGGCGTAGATATCGGATGCCTCTGATTGTCACACCAAAAATCCGCAAGGATGCGTAATTTATCAAATCGTGGGATTCCATGTGGAGTATTTTTAATCCGGAGCTTCGACAAGCAATACGAAATGATTTGGGTGAAAAGAAGTGCAGATGACCAAGGGGTCTGATCATGGACCATCGATCACGCTCAAATCTGCATCGCAAAGAATAAGAATTGGGAAACCTAAGCAAAACAATGCCGTTCACCGACAATAAACTCATAGCCTTTTTTAAAAACTCACATGGATTGTGCACCAGCTCTAAGACATCAATTGCGGATATGACGTCAAAAGTGCGATCAAAACGGCCATTTTCCAAAGTATTGCGGCAGATGTTAATATCACCGGCACGCGACAGTTTTACTGCATTTTTTGATGGTTCAACGACAGTCAGATCCCACCCCAATGCTTTAATTCTTGAAAGAAGATTTGTGTTTGCCGAACCTATGTCCAGCAAATTACCCAAGGTTCTGGAATGTCGCAAATGGTTGAGCACCCATAGATCGCCCACTGAAAAGTGACTGCTTGAACGCACATCCACAAAGTTGTCATCGGGAAGAACACTTTTATCGTTGTTTTTGTATGCCTCTGCAAGAAATGCTTCTGATGGAAGCGGGTGTACAAATATAAGGGTGCATTTCTGCATTTTGCCAATTTATGTATAATTTCAGGGTTGCCAATATCCACAGCCGTACCCCATGTCTCAAGAAAAGATGAACCGCCTATCGGGCAGCAATCATCAGTCTGTGTTGATTCCATCGCGTCTTCTTTCCCAGGGAAGGATCCTTGCCAAAATTGCTTTTCTCTCAGAACGCCAGACATGCTTAGGGCTAACCGGCTTAATTTCAAAACGTAAAGCCCCATCGGCCCGATCAATCCATCGCACAAGATGGACAACAGCACGAAGACTGACTTGATAGTGCCCAGGGTGAAAATCCTGCGGATCGACTTTCACTTTCACAAAATACTGTCCCGGAGATGCCTCTTCAGATTGCAGAAAATCGGAATCCCAGGAATCAATGATGATTTGACCGCTTATCGTTTCTATACGCAGGGCTATCAGCGCGTTTGCAACCCGTACCTTCACATTGTACCTGAAACATACGAAAAAAGGCTGGAACAATTCAAATTCACGCGTTTTCGTTCCGCTGAGCGATTCAGTCCATAGAGACTGAAATTTTATTTCGTGACTCAAGTCGGGTGTTGAGTTTCTCTGAAAAAGATCAACAACCGGTGCAGCATTATCGTAAGAGGACATCAAATAGTTGTTGATGACCTTTTTTGATGGCCCTTCGCAAACGAGCAACCCATTTTCCAACTGAAAGGAATTAGGACACAAAGTGTCTATGGCGCCCATATTGTGACTCACAAATAAAACCGTTCGACCCCCTCTTGCCACGTCGCTCATCTTGCCCAAGCATTTTTTCTGAAATTCCGCATCGCCGACCGCCAGAACTTCATCAACAACGAGGATTTCCGGCTCCAGGTGGGCGGCGACGGCAAAGGCGAGACGGACGTACATGCCGCTGGAGTAGC
>NZ_DDYV01000236.1:0-11561 GCF_002348205.1 Desulfobacter sp. UBA2225
GCCCCGCGCCAGCCGATCATGGGGTTCTCCTCGTCCGGCTCGAACTGGGCGCCACCAATGAGGTTGGCGTATTCGTTGGTCTTGAAATCCGAAAGCCGGACAATGACCGGTTTGGGATAAAAGGCTGCGGCCAGCATGCCCACGCCCTCGGCCAGCTTGTCCACGAAATATTCGCTCTTGTCGTTGTAGCCGATGGTCATATCCGCTATGGTCCGTTTTAAAATCTCGTCTCCCAGTTCCTCGTAGCTCAGAAGGGCCAGGGGATGAATCTTGATATAAGAATTGATGATGAATTCCTCACGGGCCAGGCCCACCCCATGGTTGGGGATAAAACTCTTTTCAAAGGCCTGCTCCGGGCTGGCCAGGTTCAACATGATCTTGGTTTTGGTCTTGGGCAGATTTTCCAGGTTCGTCTCCTTGACCTCGTAGGGCAGAAGTCCCGCATAGACATAACCGACACTGCCCTGGGAGCAGTCCACAGTCACTTCCTGGCCGGTTTCCATCCTGGTGGTGGCGTTACCGGCGCCCACGATACACGGAATGCCCAGTTCACGGCTGACAATGGCCGCATGGCAGGTGCGCCCGCCCCTGTTGGTGACGATGGCCCCGGCAATCTTCATCACCGGTTCCCAGTCCGGGTCTGTCATGTCCGTGACCAGCACTTGTCCCTTCTGGAACCGGGAAATCATCTGCGCGGATTTTATCACGTTGACCCCGCCCTGCCCGATGAGTTCGCCTACCGACTGGCCGGTGCACACCACCTCGCCCTTCTCCTTGAGGTGGAATTCCCTGAGAACGGCCTGGTCCTTCAAGGTGTGCACCGTCTCAGGCCGGGCCTGGACGATGAACAGCTTGCCGGTTTCGCCGTCCTTGGCCCATTCGATGTCCATGGGCTTAAGGTATCCGGCCTTTGCCGAATAGTGATCCTCAATGACGCAGGCCATCCGGCCCAATTCCACCACCTCCTCGTCCCTGAGCACCAGACGGCGGCGGTCCTCATCCGGTACAGCCACGTTCTTGGTGGGCTGTTTGGCATCCGTGGTGTAGATCATCTTTATGGCCTTACCACCGGTCTTTTTCATGATGATGGGTTTGAACCCCTGCTTGAGCGTGGGTTTGAACACGTACCATTCATCCGGATTGACCGCACCCTGGACCACATTCTCCCCCAGTCCGTAAGCGCCGGTGATGAACACCACGTCCCGAAAGCCGGATTCCGTATCAATGCTGAACATAACCCCGCTTGAGGCCAAATCGCTTCTGACCATCTTTTGCACGGCAATGGACAGGGCAATGGAAAAATGGTCAAAACCCTTGTCTTCGCGGTAGGATATGGCCCGGTTGGTGAACAGGGAGGCAAAACAGCGTTGGCAGGCGTCCACCAGATCTTCCACGCCACGAATGTTCAGGTAGGTGTCCTGCTGTCCGGCAAAACTGGCGTCCGGCAGGTCTTCGGCCGTTGCCGAGGAACGTACGGCAACATCGACGTTCTTGCCGTATTCCTCTTCCAATTTGCCGTAGGCACTGGCTATTTCCTTATACACCTCACCTGGAAATTCCAGGCTGCGGATCAGGTTCCTGACCCTGGCCCCGCGTTCCTGAAGGTTGTCCATG
Source organism: Desulfobacter sp. UBA2225 (assembly GCF_002348205.1). Classification (NCBI taxonomy): domain Bacteria; kingdom Pseudomonadati; phylum Thermodesulfobacteriota; class Desulfobacteria; order Desulfobacterales; family Desulfobacteraceae; genus Desulfobacter; species Desulfobacter sp. UBA2225. The sequence goes on from NZ_DDYV01000236.1 coordinate 1,615, forward strand.
TCATGGGTATCCAGGTCGGACAATATCTCCCGAACCCTGTCCATGGCTTTGGATTTTTCCAAAAGATAAGTATAGGCATGGGCGGTGACTGCAAATCCATTGGGAATACTCACTCCCTTGGGGCTCAAATTGCGGTACATCTCCCCCAGACTGGCATTTTTGCCGCCGACCAAGGGCACGTCCTCAATGCTCAAATCCTTGAACCAGGCCACGAACGGCTTTTGATCTTTATGGGTATTTTTGCCCATTTTTACCTCCCATTTTGTTCAGGTTATGGCTTGATCAATGTCCTCAGCACATCTTCCTTGCCCACAATGCCCAGCATTTTGCCTTCCTGAACCACGGGAATGGTGTGAAAATGCTTTTCAACCATCAGCGCTGCAATCTCACTGACCGGTGTCTCGGGTGTTACGGTGACAGGATCTGTAACCATGGCCTGGGCCACGGTGCTGGCAGCCATTTTTTTTATCTGTTGTTCTAGTTTCTTAGATGAAGACAAGGGAATAATACTGTCCAAAAAAGTGAGTATGGGTGGCAGAGAGATGGTTTTCTGCTGGAAAATGAGATCACTCTGGCACAAAATTCCTTTAAGCATGCCATTTTCATCCACTACGGGCACACCATTAATGTGATTGTTTAACAAAATATCCACGGCCCGAGCGATGTCGGTTTCCGGGGTTATTGAAATAACTTCTTTTTCCATGATGTCTTGAGCTGTTTTCATTTTTGATTTTCCTGGATAATGGGTTGCAGGAGAACTGGGAATTTGCGCTTCCCCCCTAATTTTATATACCTTTGGTAACCAAATCGCAATGGCGATAATTTTAAAAGACAAAGCGGATTGATTCATTGTATCGGTTGTAAATTTAGCGCCAGCCCTGATGGGTTCAAACATAACGAATTGAATAATAAGGATTTATTTGTTCATCGTCTCCAGAACAGCCCTGACAACATCCTCTGGAGCGGGTATAAAAACCTTTTCAAGGCTTGATGCGACAGGCACCGGAATCTGTGGTGCACCCACACGTTTGACAGGCCCCTTCAAATCGTAGAAAGCTTCCTCGGCCACCATGGCGGCCAACTCCGCCCCAAAGCCGCAAAAACGGTTCGCCTCATGCACGACCACCAGGCGGCCTGTTTTACGGATCGATTCGAGGATACAAGTCTTGTCCAAGGGCACCAGAGACCGCAGGTCAATTACCTCACACGAGATGCCTTTCTCACTTAATGGTTCAACAGCGTTCATGGCAGTGTAAAGGGCCTTACCGTAGGCAATCACGGTACAGTCGGCACCCGGTACGGCAATCCTGGCCTTGCCCAGAGGGGTGCGGACGTCTGCGTCCGGAAACTTCCCTTTCATCCCGTAGAGCATCATGTCTTCCACTAGGATCACGGGGTCCGGGTCAAAAATAGCGCTGAGAAGAAGTCCCTTGGCATCCTCTGCAGTTGCCGGCCAGACGATTTTCAGACCCGGAGTGTGGGCTATCCACGCTTCCAGGTTGTGAGAGTGCTGACTGCCGGCGCCGAACCCGACACCGGCTTTGACCCGCACGGTCAGTGGAAAACTTGATTTGCCGCCGCTCATGTAGCGCAATTTCCCGGCGTGGTTAACCAGCATGTCACTGGCCAGGGTAATGAACGGGAAAAACATGATCTCCACAACCGGCCGCAGCCCCATGCAGGAGGCCCCCACAGCGAGCCCTGCAATGGCCGCCTCACTGACCGGCGTATCTTTCACCCGGCGGCGTCCAAATTTATCCAGAAGACCGTAAGTCGGCATGTTTGGATCACTGTGGATGGACACACCCACCCCTTCTCCTGCAATAAATACGGTATCATCCATATCCATGGCAGTGGACAGCGCGTTGTTTATTGCATTTCCGAACGTTTTTTGACTCATGGCACAACTCCTTTCAGGCATTGAACGCCCGGACAAATACATCTGTCATAGCGGTGTCGGATTCAGGATAGGGACTGGCCTCGCCAAAGACCACAGCCGCTGCCACGCGAGCTTCGGCATCCTGTTCGATGTTTTGAATTTGGGCCTCATCCAGAATGCCGGTGTTGAGAAGCGCACGGCGGTAACTCATTATTGGGCACTTGAGGGCCCACGCCTTGAGCTCCTCGGGATCTACATAATGCTGGTGGTCCTGCTCACCATGTCCGCGCATTCGGTAGGTCAGGGTTTCCATAAATGCCGGCCCCTTTCCTGAACGGCAGTGTTCAAGCAATTCAAGGCTAAGATGGTAAACCGCCTCCACATCGTTGCCGTCGACACTGTGGCCTGGCATGCCGTAGCCTTGGGCCCGTTTGTGAATTTGACGTACGGCGGAATGCTCTTCAGGCCGCTGGGCACCGGCCCACCCGTTGTTTTCGCAAACGAACAGAATCGGCAATTTCCAGATGCCGGACAGATTCATTGCTTCGTGCACGCTGCCTTCAGCCGCTGCACCGTCACCGAAGAAGACCACGGTCACGCCGTTCAGGGCTTGATATTGCTGGGCAAAGGCAGCCCCAACAGCCAGAGGGGGTCCTGCACCAACCACTGTGGAGGTCATCAGGGCATTGATCTCAGGCATGGATAGATGCAGGGTGCCGGCCTTGCCATGATTTACACCGTCTGATTTGGCCATGATCTCGGCCATCAACGCATTTAAGTCGGCGTCTCTAGCCAACAAATGGCCGTGACTGCGGTGATTGCTGACAATAATGTCCTCCGGCTCAAGGGCGGACACGACACCCGCGGCCACAGCTTCCTGGCCGTTAGCCAAAATCTGCATACCCGGCAGTCGGTATTGTTCCCTGCAGAGAGCCACAATCTTTTCCTCGAATTTTCGAATTAAAACCATACGGGTGAAAAGACTGACTTGAACGTCCGGAGTTATTTGTTTTTCTTTCATGGACCTCCCTTCTTTCTCCGAAGAGAACATCTCAATTTGGTTAGATACCAGCGCAACCTTGTATCACGCATTACGGTGAATTCACCGTCCGGTAGAGTGCGTCAGCGAGACACTGAAAAGAATTTGTTCCTGAATTTTAATTTTTACGGGGCGTTACTTTAAGGAGTTGGGAAAAAGTAGATCTTGTGTTTTGATTGTCTTTTTATCCCTATCCTCCACTGACATATTTTGGGCTGAATCAGGTCTTGATTTATAAAATGTTCTCGACAGGCTGTCGAGAACATTTTATAAATCAAGACCTGACCCCATTTTTATTTTAAATTCTAATTAATATAACGTCACATTTAGCATAATTCGCCACACCATTTGCGGTTGAGCCGATTAAGGCATTAATGCCTTTTTTGGAATGGGTGCCGACAACAATTAAATCGGCATTCTTCTTTTCTGCCAACAAATAAATTTGTTCGTAAGGTTTACCAACTTTTACCGTTATATTTTTCATAGGTATCCCTAAAGAGGAAGCTTTTGATTCAAGTGAAGGTAACGCATTTTCTTTTAATTCCTTTTGGTAATCTTTTGGAAGTATCGCATAAGGAATGATATGAGTTATAAACAACTTAGCATCATACAGTTGTGAAAGCTCATATGCTTTTGAAAGTACTTTGTCACCCTCGTCACTGATCTCTATTGCGCATAGAATAGTTTTATACATTTTATATCCTCCAAATTTTATTAAAAACCATGAAGATTAATTTTCCGGTATATTCTTCATACACGTCATGGCCTTCATGATAAAATAAAATACTCAATAGGTCCATGGTCAAAATAAAGAGTTAAAAAAAAGCTGATAGGGCGTTTCTATACACCCCGGATTTGATTCAATTTTCAACGAACAATCGGCCAAATAGAGCGAGGATAACATCTTTAATAATGTCGATTGCGATACCACGTCATCAAAAATATTCTCTGTGCCGTTGGTTTTAAACCTCCTTATCGAGAAAATATTATAATGGAATTCATTAATGTCTATTTGAAGAATATCCTGACTACCGCCCGGATGGCAAGAAAGAATTTGATGCTGGCTTTTGATTTTTACAGGGCATTAAGCCCATAATCAGACTCAATGATCAAGACCAAAAAAAACAGTTTACTAAGACCAAGGAGTGTGTTACACGAACTTATAACCGATACGTTCAGTAATCAGGTATAAATTTTTTCCAGCAATCCTAACAATGAGAATTTGGCTAAAATGTAAAGCGATATTCAAATTTTAACCAGAAGAAACTTTAGCCCACATGCTGAATCGCACTGTAAAAATGGGCTATGCACCTTACAGCAGCTTTTTTTGGTTCCATATTGGACCCAAGAACCCAAGGGGTAAAGTGTGATTTCGCCATCCTTTGACGCAACCTGGCCGCAGAAGAAAGAAAGGAGAGGTAAAGACGGGGATTGCCGTTCCGCGAACGCTTTTTTTGTCAATAGTCGTATCTTTAGTAACAATTTTCTTAAAATTTTAACGAAAGAAAAAGGAACAATTATGAAAAAAGCTTTGACGATTTGTTTGGCAATGGTGATAGGAATATGGCTGTCTACTGGCGCTATGGCGGCGGACGAAAGCGCAATCAAGGGAAACGTGGACGCAATCGTTTCCGGCATTGACGGCGGTAAAGCGCCAACCGAATACAAGCCGGGCGATTACGACCCTTACGTGTTTATCATGGAGAGAAATGGAACCATGGTGGTCCATCCCACTAAGGAGGGGCAAAGCCTGAACACCGAGGAATTCAAACCAGTCTACGACGCGCTTGTCCAGTCCACGTCCGATGGGATATGGGTGGAATACCAGTGGGGTGGAGCCGATAAAAAAACCTATGTCCGGACTACCGCAGGCGGATTAATCGTGGGAAGCGGCTACACGAAATAAAACACGGTTAAAAGCGGCCGGGTTTCACTGACAAAAAAAGCCAGGCGCGGGTCGAATACGCCCCGCGCCTTTTTTACGGTCGCCCTTCCAAGAAAAACCCCAAAAAGGTCAGGCAGATAGTGGGTACAAAGGCGATGTTCGAGCTTCAGACGGGCCGCCGCCCGGATTCAGTGGCGGCTCAGCTCAAGGCGGATAATCACCCTTTTTTCACCATGGTGCCCATGTAGTTGTCCAAGGCAGCCTGGATGGTGCGGGCGGCCAGGGTGGTGCAGTGAAGGTCGTCGTCCGGCAGCCGGCCAATGGCCTCAAGAATTTGGTCTGCGGTGATATCGGTCAACTCCTCCGGGGTTTTGCCCAGGGTCAGTTCGGCGGCAAAGGACCCGCTGACCATTGAAGAGGCGCATCCATCCGTAAAATAGGACGCGTGGGCCACCCGGTTGCCCTTGAATTTAAGATATATTTCCATGGTATCCCCGCACTCTCCGGTTACCCGGCCCCATCCATCAGGGTTTTCCATCCGGCCGCTGTACTTGGGGTTTCTCCAGCGGTCAAAGCCCCTTTCACCCAGGGCCTGTTTTGCCTCATCAAATATTTCTTCCTGGAGCTTGTCCAGAAAGGCGTCAAGATTGCTCACTGTCATGTCCTTTCTACTTATGTTCAGATATGCAACGGATATCCTGTTCTTTATCGGGCACAGTTTACGGAATTTAGCAAAAATAACCTGCTAAAGCAATCTTATATCCCAAACCTGGGATTGGGTTTTACGGCCTACAGGCCAAACTATAACAAACTACTCAATCCACATGGACCCCTCATGAATACAATGCCAAATATTTTTGATGAAACTGATCTGTCAGAAATTTTCAAAAATCTTGACGACCAGGAATATTCAGATATATTAAAAAACGGACACAGTGACGGATATTGCCCCAGAATATGGGCTGAATCTGAATCATCTGGTCGATCAGATTAACAGGGCCATTCAAAACACAACCATATCAACCAAGTCAAGAACACAAACCATAAAATTAGGAGCAAGCGTATGAAAGCACGAAAGATCAAAGAAGAGGTTTACTGGATGGGGTCAGTGGATTGGGACCGTCGGCTGTTTGACGCCCTTGTTCCCCTTCCTGATGGGACCAGCTACAACGCCTATCTTATTAAAGGAAGTGAGAAAACGGCATTGATTGACACGGTTGATCCCCCCATGGCCAAAGAATTCATGGCTCAGCTTGAAGGGGTCAAAAATATCGATTACATCATCTCAAGCCACGCGGAACAGGACCATTCAGGAACGATCATGCAGGTCCTTGAAAAATATCCCAATGCTAAACTCATATCCACGCCCAAAGCCAAGGACCTTCTCAAGGATCTTCTGAATATCCCGGAAAATTTTTTCGTTTCCATAGAAGACGGGGAGACACTCTCTTTGGGGGATAAAACCCTGAAATTTATTTTTACCCCCTGGGTTCACTGGCCTGAAACCATGGTGACCTTTCTGGAAGAGGACAAAATTCTGTTCAGCTGTGATTTCTTCGGTTCCCATATTGCCTCAAGCGACCTGTTTGTTACGGATCAGGGCCGGGTGTATGAGGCGGCCAAGCGATATTTTGCCGAAATCATGATGCCCTTTAGAAGCATCATTAAAAAAAATATGGAAAAGCTGGCTCCCTATGATATTGAGATGATCGCTCCGGGCCACGGCCAGATTTTTCCCGATTCCAGTTTTATTCTTGATGCATATAAAAAGTGGACCGAGGGTGCCCCCAGGAACACCGTTGTTATCCCCTATGTATCCATGCACGAAAGTACAAGACTCATGGTGGAGCACCTTGTGGGGGCCCTGGTGGACAAGGGGGTCCGGGTGGAACAGTTTAATCTGGCTGTCACCGATATCGGAAAACTGGCCATGGCTCTGATGGACGCCGCCACCATTGTCGTGGGTACTCCCACCATCCTGTCCGGTCCTCATCCTTATGCCGCCTATGCCGCATTTCTGGCCAACGCCCTGCGGCCCAACACAAAGTTCCTCTCTGTGGTGGGCTCCTATGGCTGGGGTGGCAAGACCGTCGATACCCTTGCCGGGATGATTCCCAACCTTAAGGTCGAGGTAATTGATCCGGTTCTCTGCAAAGGCGTCCCAAACGCAAGCGTATTCAATGCTCTGGATGATCTGGCAGGCGCCATCGCCCGAAAACACAAAGAAAACGACTATAGATAAAAGCAACCTGTTTAATTTTATCCAAACCCGTACCATACCCCCAAAAAGGAGCAATTATCATTTATCATGTTTTGTTTTCAATGTCAGGANNGGTGGGACGGTCACGCTTTTCGCCTTAGACGCGGGACAGAGCCTGAGCGAGCATACAGCCCCCTTCGACGCATTTGTCTTTGTCTTCGACGGTGAGGGCGAATTCACCGTGGGCGGAAAAGCCCACCGTGTCACCACGGGCCAGGTACTGATGATGCCTGCCGATATCCCCCATGCCGTGAAAGCCGAGGAACCGTTCAAGATGCTGCTGACGATGCTTCGATTCAAATAATCGGGAAATTCGCTGCTAATAAAGAAAGGAGAGCGATGCACGATGTTTTGTTTTCAATGTCAGGAAACCGCCAAAAACATCGGCTGCACCGTAAAACGTAAAAGGTGTCTGCGGAAAACCCGAAGAGACCGCCAACCTTCAGGATTTGTTGATTTTCGTGCTCAAGGGAATCTCCGTTTATAGTGAAAAACTCAAAGAACTGGGCAATCCCGACCGGTCCAATGACGATTTTGCGACACAGGGCCTGTTTGCCACCATTACCAATGCCAACTGGGACGATGCACGATTTGTCAGTATAATCAATGAAGGCCTGAAGCGCAAAGATCTGATCCGGTCAAAGTTTTTGGCCGCATACAAAGAGAAAAACAATACAGCGTTTGACGGTCTATTGCCTGAAGCAGCTACTTGGACCGGGGATGTGTCCGATTTTGCCGAAAAGGCAAAAATCGTAGGCATTCTGGCCACGGAAAACGAGGATGTCCGTTCCCTGCGCGAACTGCTGATTATCGGCCTCAAAGGGGTGGCCGCTTATGCTGACCACGCCGCTGTCCTGGGATGTCAAAAAGATGAGATCAACGATTTTATCATGGAAGCTTTGGCCTCCACCACAAAGGATCTGTCCGTGGATGAGATGATCGCCATGGTCATGAAGGCTGGAGAAATCGCCGTCAATACCATGGCCCTGCTTGATGAAGCCAACACCACAGCCTACGGAAACCCGGAGATTACCGAAGTCAACATCGGTGTGGGTAAAAATCCAGGAATTCTGATATCGGGCCATGACCTCAAAGACATGGAAGAGCTGCTCAAACAGACCGATGGCACCGGCATTGATTTATACACCCACGGTGAAATGCTGCCGGCCAACTATTATCCGGCATTTAAAAAATACGATCATTTCGTGGGCAACTACGGGGGTTCATGGTTGCATCAGAACAAAGAATTTGAATCCTTTAACGGTCCCATCCTGCTGACAACCAATTGCCTGGTGCCTCTGAAAAAGAGCAACACCTACCTGGACCGTCTTTTTACCACCGGCGTAGTGGGGTATGAAAACGCGGTACATATCGCAGACCGGCCCGAAGGCGGGGCCAAGGATTTTTCAGCCCTGATTGAAAGCGCCAAAACCTGCGCTCCTCCCGAAGAAATTGAGCCCGGCACCATTGTGGGCGGATTTGCCCACAACCAGGTTCTGGCCTTGGCCGACAAGGTCGTTGATGCGGTAAAATCCGTCGCCATTAAACGTTTTGTGGTCATGGCAGGCTGTGACGGCCGGCAGAAAAATCGTAGTTACTATACAGAAGTTGCTGAAAAGCTGCCCAAGGATACGGTGATCCTGACAGCCGGCTGTGCCAAGTACCGGTACAACAAGCTTGACTTAGGCGATATCGGAGGCATTCCCAGGGTACTGGATGCGGGTCAGTGCAACGATTCCTACTCCCTGGCGGTCATTGCCCTGAAACTCAAAGAGGTGTTCGGCCTGGACGACATTAATGATTTGCCCATCTCCTACGACATTGCCTGGTATGAGCAGAAAGCCGTGACTGTGCTGCTGGCCCTGCTTTTCCTCGGTGTCAAGGGCATCCGCCTTGGACCCACACTTCCGGCATTTCTGTCTCCGGCTGTGGCCAAGGTTTTGATGGAAAAATTTGACATCAAGCCTATTGGTACGGTGGACGAGGATATTGCAGCCATGATGGCCGGCAATTAATCCTGCCCGAACTCGTAAAAAATAGAACCGGTATTGTTTTTTCAGCAACAGAAATGATGCCGGTTTTTTACAAACATATAAACATTTTTTGCCTGACGATAAATTGATCTAAGACTTGCCAAATGTATCCGAATTTTATACATTTGATTTACTTTTAAAAACAGGTACCATGCCCGACACACACACAAGCGAATTACGAAGCAAAGCTTGCGCCGTAGTTAAAGGAAAAATTACACCTCACGACCCCGAATCACCGAAGTTCCCTGTACACTCGGGCTATGGCCGGTGAGCTTAATATTATGGTGCCAGGTGGTAAGATTCCAACAACCCCACATTTTGCGGAGATGATATAAATATGAACGACGGATTCATGGACAGCCTTATAGAGCAAAATCCCGATGCAATGATATTTGCCGATACAGAAGGGACAATACGTGTATGGAATGTTGCGGCTGAGCGTGTTTTTGGATTTACCAAAGAGGAAGCAATCGGATCAAACTTAGACATCATAGTTCCGCAAAATTTACGAAAGGCCCATTGGCGAGGATATGAACAAGCGATGCAAAGGGGAGAAACAAAGTATGTTGGGAAGTCCTTGCCTACGAAATCTTTACATGCAGACGGGTCTGTCATTTACGTTGAACTCAGTTTTTCTATTATTTTAGATTCGGCAAAGAATGTGATTGGGGCGCTGTCAAGCGCGAGAGACATTACCACGAAATATAAGGAAAAACAGGGGTGAGGTTTCAAATGAAAAAAATGGTAAAACCCGCAATTTTTGTCTTTATCGGCATTATTCTCGCTTTTCCTGTATTTAGCCTGACCTATTATACAATGGTGAGAACATCAACACCCGGATTCTGCGCCTC
>NZ_DDYV01000023.1:0-4190 GCF_002348205.1 Desulfobacter sp. UBA2225
CAACGCCTGTGATCATCATGGTTGCAACCATAATCAACCCTGCCCACCCGATCAACCGGTAATGCCTGATCATGATCTCTCTCCTTTACCGGAATCGGGAAGGGAATTGGAAGAATTATTTTCCAAGGGCATATTGTGAGCACTGTTCTCTTTCATCAAATTTTTTTTGAGCAGCGTCTGAAATCCTGTGGCCTTTTCCGAAGGTGCCAATACGGTTTTTTGGACCTCTCCAAAACGGGCCAAAGAGGATATGCCGGCGGGCGAAACCCCGATAAGAACCGATTCATCCTGAACAGATACCAGTACCAGTTTTTCCTTGGGGGATAAATGATGGACGGATAAAACCTTTATCAGCTCCGCCGAATCTCGGGCACCGAACCGGCCTGAAACCCTGCGAACAAGATAAAGAGCCAGCAGAAAAAAAGCCAGAACAGCAAACAGCATGCCCAAACTTTTGGCAAATTCCAACCACATATCCGTATGCGTATTCACTGATCTTCCACGGCCAGGGATTTGACACGGTCAATGGGCGTGATGACGTCGGTGAGACGAACGCCGAATTTCTCATTGACCACCACAACTTCTCCCCGGGCAATGAGCTTACGGTTGATATATACCTCCAGGGGTTCACCGGCAAGTTTGTTCAACTCAATAATGGATCCCTGGGCCAGCTGGAGGAGATCATTGACCAGCATTTTGGTTTTGCCCAGTTCCACGGAAAGCTCCAAAGGGATATCCAGAATAAAATCCAATTCCCTTGCGCCATGCTCGTCGTCATGCCTGGATTCTTCTTCCAGATAATCATCATTTGTGGTGCCGTTTTTATCAACCATCTTTACCTCTTACAGTCGGTTACAATTTTATCTTTAATCTTAAATGCCTGAAAACCCCGCTGAACACCAATGAATCCTGTCAGTTTCACAAGTCCTCCCACAAAGCAGGGCAATGGGTCGGATGCGTCGTTATCCAGTTGGATGACGTCACCGGGCTGCATGTACAAAAGCCGTTCACCGGTGATCTCTGTTTTACCCAGAAGAATTCTTAAATCCACCTGGGAATTGAGGATCACCTCTTCAATCATCCGCCGCCAGTTGTAGTCGATTTCTTCAATTTCCGCCTGAACACCGGATGACAGTTTGTTTCGCATGGGTTCGATCATGGAATAGGGATAGCAGACCACAAGATTCCCTGCGGCCTGCTCCAGTTCGATTTCAAACCGGGTAACGATGACAAGGTCTGTGGGCAGTACAATGGCCGTGAACTGGGGGTTCATTTCCGAACGGATCAGGGATGCTTTGACCGGCTCTATGGGGGCCCAGGAGGCCTCAATGTTTTTCAGAACCGCCAGGACTGCCTTTTTAATCATCACCTCTTCAATGCGGGTAAATTCGCGGCCTTCCACCCTTGCTTTTCCCAATGCTGCTCCGCCAAAAAAAGTATCAATCAGGTTATAAACCAGCTGGCTTTCAAACACCACCAGACCATGTCCCCTTAACGGCTCCATCCTGAATACGTGAAGACTTGTGGGTACAGGAAGGCTGCGGACGAATTCAGAAAACTTCAGCGTGTCAAAAGGATTGGCAGACACATCCACATTGGTCTGGAGCAGTGAAGACAATGTGGCCCGAAGTTCCCTGGAGAGACGTTCATTAATAACGTCAAAGGTAGGCATTCTTGCCCTGACCACCTTGTCCTGGCTGGTGAAATCGTAGGCAACAACACCTTCAATCGCCTCCTCATCAATTTCCGGAATATCGGTCTCAGTGTCTACTTCTCCGGAATCCAGTCCGTCTAGTAGACTGTCAACCTCGTCCTGGGATAGAATTTCACTCATGGCACCATCACTGCATTATAAAATTGGTAAAATAAATTTGCCTTATGGCAACTTTCGGAAAAATCTGATTAATTCGGTCGAGAAGTGCAAATTTCAGTTTAAGTTTGCCATGAGGGCTTCGCAGATCCATCCAGCTCATCTGTCGCATCTGGCTTTCAATTATTTTTCTTATCCTGGGCTCCATGGTATACACCTGCCTTCGAAACCCGGGATCTATCATTTCAAGGGCGATGCCCATGGATATATAATGCATGTTTGAATCTTGTTTTAAAAGAATTTGCTCAAAGGGTTCCAGCTGCACAATATCCTCAAATATCGCTTTGTTCTGGTCTTTCAGAGCCGCCTGAATGCTTTCCTCAGTCACGACATTTTCAGCAACCGGCTGTTCAGGGACCTCTTTTGTCTTCCCGCCAAATAAAAAAAAGAACACACCGGCACCGATCCCGCCCAATAAAAGGAGAAACGACAGAAGAATAATGATCAGTTTTTTCTTTCCTGACAGCACTCTGCCGATCAATCCCTTTTTGACAGGTCCTTCTTCTGAAACCCCGCCACCATTGTTTATGGATTCGGTCAGTTCATCGCCTTCGAGTTCTTCCAGCAGATCTTCAGCCACAACACCTCCCAAAATAGTCTGGTCCTTCATTTGCCGAGCCGGTCTTTGCAGGCTTCATTGCAAATACCCTTAATATATCAGGCTATAAGAAGTGACAGCAAGCCTTATGCCAGCCTGCATGGGTTTTACCTGGATAGAAGGGAAACAAAAAATTTATGGTAAAGATTATAGGAAAGAAGAAAGATTTGCAAAATTATTTATTTGAGTACCGTTCAAACACGATATAAAGAAACGTCTCTTTGACCGTGGATCTGTCAATCTTTTGACAGATCCACGGTCAAGAGGGCAGGGGGATTATGCAACAAAATGCAGCGATCCGCTGTTGTTTATAGTCGCGGTATGCTCCGTTAAATGATCTGCCGCCTCTTCCTGGGCATCGTCACCGGACCCGCGCTTTGTCTGCTTCTTTCCGCCTGACTGCCCCTGGGCCCGGGCATCGGCCATGGACTGCTGGAAATCGCTGCTCATATCAACTTCAAAGCTCTCAAGGCTGATACCCGAGGAAGAGAGCATGGTTTTGATTTCATTAACATTGGCTGCCAGAATATCTTTTGCTGACTGGTGTTCAGTAATCACGCTGATCTTTATGCCGTTCCCATTATAGTCAATGCTCATGTAGATCCGGCCTAATTCAGGGGGTTTTAGTTGCATCCGGATGGTGTCGTCTCCGGTATTGATTGATCGGACAATGCTTTTTCCCACCTGCCGGGTGACAAAGTCAGGCAGTGTGGAAAAGGCCTGCTCGGTGCGTTGTGTACCCGAAGTTCCCACAGTCCCGGTCGTGGTTGATTTTTCCACGCCAAAAACAAGGGCATGGGCTTCTGAGTTTTTGGACATTGTATCCCCTGACTGGGAATTTGTGGAGGAGGTCATCTTTTCCACAGCAGCTGCATCGGCCTGGGTTGACGTGGTGGAAATCTGTGATGCCGATTCCTTGCTTGTTCCTGCGGTGTCAGAAAAACTGTTGGCGATTTTAAATGCATCATCAGAATCGGTTTTTCCTGTTTGAAGGTTACTGGAGACACTATTTCCAACCGCAGAGGCCTCGGCAGCCGTTTTTGCACTCACCTCACGCCTGTTGATCTGATCCATGAACTGAACCTGGAACCGCTCCTCAATTTCTTTGACCATGGCGTCCGAACTTTCGCTAAGCGTTATGCTATAATCGACAGCTCCCTCACGCTCTTCTTGAAAATTCAGTCCCGAAAAAAATTGGTTAAGCAATCCGTGTCGGCCGGACCGGGTTGCGAGGGCATCAAAAGAATCGGTAGTAAACATGTCTGATAATGATTGTTCAGTCTGGTTTGCCTGATTGTCTTCCAACAGGTTACGCTTCTGGGCAAAAGCATCAATTAACGTGGCCAGGGTCAACGGCTCCTCAGATGTTTCAATGAAAGAATCCAGATCAAGCTGTTGCAAAAGGGTGGTATAGGCATCGTCTTCATCCTTTGTCTGATAGGTCACGCCGGATTCACCGTCGGTATCCAGAAGTTGCTCAAGCTGTTCAATAAACGTATCAAAATCAAATCCACGGGTTCCTTCGGAGGCTTCATCCATGATTGATGTGATTTCCTGATTATCCACGCCCATCATTGACAAAAGGGATTTGATATAGGGCAGATCAGAGGTGGGCATCAGCGTCTCTGCCCGGGTGATATCTTGATCTTCGGCAAGGGGCAGTTCAAACAGATCATCCATGAAACCGGACACGGAGATTAGGCCGCCCCCCTCTTCAAGGGT
>NZ_DDYV01000240.1:0-9741 GCF_002348205.1 Desulfobacter sp. UBA2225
CGGTCTACTCTCTGTTGCACTTTCCTTCACGTCACCGTGACTCCACGTTATGGAGCGTCCTGCCCTGTGGTGTTCGGACTTTCCTCCCGGCGTTAATTCGCCCAGCGACCGTTTGTGCCGGTCAGACCGAAATTAAAATTGTTCTTCAATCTAATTCTAAGTATCAGCTTTTATCATAATAAAGAATTCGGCTACACTGGGGACAAAGTATCAACTGGTTTCCGCGCTGAACTTCGATATACAGTTGGGGTGGAATATTCATAAAACACCCTAAACAGACCTCATCCTGCACATTGGCAACGGCAGACCCCTGATTCATTTTAGAAATGCGTTTGAACCGATCTAAAAGTTTAGGATCCAAACTTACACCGATTTCTTTCTGGCTTTTAATATATTCCTCAAGCAGCTTGCGGTCCTTAGTGGTTTGTTCTTCAATCTGGTTCTGTTCCGCTTTGATCTGTTCTTCGAGCTGCTGATATTCTTTTGTACTTTCATTCACAACTGCCTGGGACTTTTCCCGCTCTTCCATGATCTGTAACAGCTCTGTCTCTAAGGCATCTTTTCTTTTTTTATTATCATCCACCTCCCTGAGCAAAACCTGATACTCTTTATTTGTGGTTACATTACGAAGGGTTTCATTGCTTTTGATAATGCGGGCATCAACAATTTTAATTTCATTTTCACTGTCAATGCAATTTTTTTCCAGTCTTTCAAGTTCTTCGGTATTTTCCTTGAGCGCTGCTGCAAACTGTTTGAGCCTGGATGCCAGTTTGATTTTCTTTTTTTCAACCTCATGCAGTAAGTCCTTAAGACGAACTATTTGGGTTTCAGCCTCCTGAAGTTTTACAAGGGTGGCAATCTCTGGTTTTGACATAAGGTGTTACATCCTCATATGGTTAAAAATGGGTCTCGTTCCTGATCATATGTATTAATTAAAATTTCATATTTTCTGGAATCAAACATCTGCCCAAGACGCTTTTTCAAAAGTTCGACAGCAATTGATTCGGAAGAAAAATGGCCGACATCGATTGCGGACTTACCATGGGACTCTATATCCCGAGCTTCGTGATATTTCAAATCCCCTGTTATATATACATCCATTCCCGAGCCTAAAAATTGAGTTGTCAAGGACCCGCCGGAACCCGAACACAATGCTGCGGTTGATACCATGTTCCCGGGTTTACCAATAATTCTTACGCGGGGAATTCCCAATTTTTCTTTAATCCGGCAAGCCAGTTGTTCAAGTGTCATGGTCACCCCAATCTGCCCAATGCGCCCAAGTCCTTGAATCTGTCCGGCAGATTCATTTTTCATTGCATCGGAAAAAAAAACATCCGTGCAAAAAATATCCAATTTTTGGGCCAGATAGTCGTTCAAACCATCCTGAGCCTTATCCAGGTTTGTGTGGGCACTGACTACGGCAATTCGAGATCTGGCACTGGTCAGAATGGCAATTCCAGGCATCCTGCTGAAATCGATCTGCTTTTCAGGTGACATGACCAGGGGATGATGGGTAATCAACATATCACACCCCAGCCTTTCCGCTTCGGACAAGGCCTTATCTGTGACGTCCAGGGCAATTAGGATACTGGACACCGGCCACCGGGGATCACCGACTTGAAGCCCTGAATTATCCCAGGATTCAGCCAAGGCAAAAGGTGCAATTTGATCTACAATATCAATAATCTGTTTTACCGTCGGCATGCGTCAATAAGTCTCAAAACAAAAAAGCGTGGAGTACACTCCACGCTTTAGATTTAGTCTATTTCCGTATTGCTCTGCAGGCATATCCATGTATGACCTGGTCATCCTTTCCCTCTTTTCAGCATATCAATTGGCTATCCCCCTAACTTAAGACCTCATGTATGAGCAAGTTCTTTGGTGGGCCCACCTGGATTCGAANNGACCGACCGGTTATGAGCCGGTGGCTCTACCAAACTGAGCTATAGGCCCGGAAAGCCGCTTTGGTAATGCGTTGCAAGCAAATTCGAAATATATATAGCAACACCTTTATGCTGTCAAGCGTTAATTCTCTATAAAAGTTTTTAGTTTTTTACTCCTAGTGGGATGACGAAGCTTACGCAAGGCTTTGGCTTCAATCTGACGAATACGCTCCCTTGTAACGGTAAAATCCTTTCCAACTTCTTCTAAAGTGTGATCAGACTTTTCTCCGATGCCAAAACGCATCCTCAACACTTTTTCCTCCCTGGGCGTCAACGTTGCCAGTATTTTACGCGTCTGTTCGGCAAGGCTTAGATCAATGGCGGCCTCGGAAGGAATAGAAAATTTCTTATCCTCGATAAAATCGCCAAGATGACTGTCTTCTTCCTCACCAATGGGGGTTTCAAGGGAAATAGGCTCCTTGGCAATCTTAAGCACCCGCCGAACCTTATCAATGGGGATTTCCATTTTTTCGGCAATTTCCTCTGGAGAAGGTTCCTTGCCCATCTCCTGAACCAGGTACCGGGAAGTGCGGATCAGTTTGTTAATGGTTTCGATCATATGAACCGGAATTCTGATGGTTCTGGCCTGGTCTGCAATGGCACGGGTAATCGCCTGACGGATCCACCAGGTAGCGTATGTGGAAAACTTGTATCCCCGGCGATACTCAAATTTATCCACCGCCTTCATCAAACCAATATTGCCTTCCTGGATCAAATCAAGAAACTGCAGTCCCCTGTTAGTATATTTTTTGGCAATACTGACCACAAGCCTTAAATTAGCGCGAACCAGTTCACGTTTAGCGGCATCCGCTTTTTTGCGCCCGATTTCAATCCCCTGAACAATTGCATTGAGGTCATCAACACTGCCTTTAACCAGGTCCTTTTTTTCTCCAACCTGCTCACACAACGAATTGATATCATTAAAAATAGTACCTGCACGGTCCGGGGTCATTTCGCTTCTTGACGTGGCCCATTCAACAAAAACAGCCTGATCTTTTGTCTGTTTCATCATGGTGCTGGGCTGGACATTAAACGTTTTTGCACACCTGGCCAGCAGATTATCAACCGTTTTAAACCAGATTATTGTACTTCTGATACTCTTTTCTATGTTATCAATGACATTGGACTCAAATCGCCAGTTTTTAAGCAGTTCAAAAACTTCTTCTGTATTGCAGTCAATCTGTTCCGTAAGAGCGCTGTATTTTTTTGTACCTTTCCTTGTGTTTTCAAGCTCATCACGACAGGACTGACTCTGCTTATGCAAGGTTTTTATCCGGGCTAAAGATTCAAGGAATTTTTCCTGTTTGGAGACTTCATCAACCATTCCGTCCCCCTCATCCACATCCCGGAGTACGTGCTTGGGACGCATGGCCTTATCTTCCATTTTTTTACCATACATAAAAATGGTATTCAGCGCCAAAGGACAATCGAGCATTGCCCGCAGTACATCCCGTTCTCCAACCTCTATTTTTTTGGCGATTTCAATTTCACCTTCACGGCTGAGCAGGGTTACCATACCCATCTCTTTAAGATACATCTTCACAGGATCAGTAACTGCACCAAATTCCATGTCGGAACGTTCACGTCGGGAAGATAGTGCCTCCCTACTCCCTTTCTTATCCATATCATTTTCAAGACCTTCGTCATCATCATCCCTACGGGATACAGAGCTTTTAACTCTTTTATTCTTTGATGACCGGGAAGCCTTTTTGGGGCTTTGGGCCCTGCCCTGGTTAATGGCAGACGTGTCCTCGTCTCTGTCACCAACCAGTTCAATACCCATTTCCTGAAACTGAATGACAATATCATCTATCTGATCAAAGGATTGCAAATCATCTGAAATGGCGTCATTGATTTCGGAAAAGGACAGCACGCCTGTTTCCTCTCCCTTTTTGATAAGCCTGCGCATTTCGTCCTTACCAATCATCACGCCTTCCTCAGATCTGCTGGTCTTTTCTGCCATATATGCCTCCCAAAGGCTTAAAGTTAACTGTTATGCAACTGCTGAATCTGCTGCTGTTTAAGTTTGAGCAGATTGATCACATCAACATCACAGCCCTCTTTTACTTTTGTTAATTGACTGACAATGATTCTGTCGGTTTTATTTTTTATTTTTATGACCCGGTTGACCAGGACAGCAAACGTCTGAGCCGGATCCTGAACCCCGGTATAATCTTCCATAGCCATCGATGCAATCAACTCCCGGTCTTCATCGGTTTCAACCCTGGCCATGACCGCACCCACAATGTTTTGAGTGTTCGTTCCGCTGTCAATAATCAAACAGCCAAGCCGCTTAAGCGGCTTGGAATAAAAGGCGGGGAGCACCTTTTTTTCCACAGCAACAGCAATCAGTTCAGGCCAGTGAAGCATCATGGAGAGGATCTGTTTTTCTCTTGGGTCGGATTCCAAAATACTTTTGGATGCGTCGCCGTCCTCAGCAATCAAAGGTTCCCGGATCTGTCTGTTTGCCTCTTTTTCATAGGCATCCTTTACTTTTTCAAGAACAGCCTTTTCATCGATATTAAGTGTTTCAGCCAGCTCACGGACATAGATTGAACGGACCGCATAATCCTGAATCATAGCCAGATGCTGCTTCATCTCGTCCAAAATTTTTATACGTCCCTCAACGGAAGTTCCGTGGGTATCCAAAGATAGCTGGAGCAAAAACTGCATCACTGTCTTGGCAGTACCTGCAAGTTCAAGAAAGGCATCCCGGCCATGGGCCATGACATAGGAGTCGGGATCATTGTTGCCCGGAAGCACCAGAATCCGGGTATCAATCCCCTCCTGAACAAAAACGTCAATGCTTCTTTTGGCAGCCTTTATACCTGCTTCATCAGAGTCAAAAACCAGGATCATGGTCGTTGCATAGCCTTTAAGAATCCTGACATGCTCCCGAGTCAGGGCCGTACCAAGGCTTGCCACACTATTTTCAATCCCGTATTGATAAAGTGAAAGAAAATCAAAATAACCTTCCACAATAAATACCTGACCCAGCCTGCGGCACGCCTGTTTTGCCGCGTGCAATCCGTAAAGAATACGGCCTTTGCTGTACACCGAGGTTTCAGGAGAGTTCATGTATTTGGGCATGCTGTCATCCATGACCCGGCCGCCGAATCCGGCTACCTGCATGTTGATGTCAAAAATAGGAAACATCAGCCGGTTTCGAAATCTGTCGTAAAACCCGTTTTTCTGTTTTTTTTCCAGCACCAGGCCGGAACTGAGCGCGACCCCTTTAGTAATTTTTTCTTTTTTTAATACATTGACAATGGCATCCCAGGCATCAGGGGAGCATCCCAGTTGAAACTGCTCAATAATCTGTTTACTAGTTCCTCGCCCTTCAAGATACCGCCTGGCACAATTGCCCTTTGATCGGTCCTTTAGAAAAGATGTATATGCCTGCATTACCTTTTTATTAAGACGGAAAAGAGATTCCCGGGTATGAACGGCTTTGCGCTGTTGCGGACTCATCTTTCGGGTTTCAATGACAATGTTATACTTTCTGGCCAGCATCCTTGCAGCTTCGGGAAAGGAGATCCCATGATATTTCATGATAAAGGAGAGGACATTACCGCCGGCGCCGCACCCAAAGCAATGAAAAATCTGCTTATCGGGATTAATGGAAAAAGAAGGCGACTTTTCAGAATGAAAGGGGCATAAACCAAAAAAATTCCTGCCTGACTTTTTTAGAATAACTGCCTCGGAAACAACATCAAAAATATCCGAAGCAGCTAAAATCTCTGCAATTTTTTCTTCAGGGATCAGCATTTTGGGTAGAGCCGGCTCCAAAATTTCAAATCTTCATGTAAATTAGATTAGAATAAGCAGTGAATACGACCTGTCAACAACCAATCGTGCCGTTGACTATAAACATCCCTTGGTGGATAATGCGCCTGATATATGAGAAATCGGACGGGTCGCAGTATGCAATGACCGTCCAAACGCCTTGAATATGGACTCAAGTACGTGGTGTTCATTCTCACCGTAAAGGGCATTAATATGCAGATTAAATCCGCCTTTGACACAGACTGCCTGGAAGAACTCCCTGGCAAGATAGGCATCAAAATTCCCGCGGGATTTCAAATCGTTGGGAATATTGTAAACAAGATAAGGCCGGTTGGACAAATCAATGGTTACCCGGGACAGGGATTCATCCATGGGAACACTTGCATCACCAAACCGATGGATGCCCCCTTTTTCAGACAATGCCTGCTGGATCGTCTGCCCTAGGACAAGACCTGTATCTTCTACGGTATGATGAAAATCTACGTCAAGATCGCCTGTGGCTGAAATCAGAAGGTCAAAAAAACCATGCACTGTAAATGCTGTAAGCATGTGATCAAAAAAAGGAATGCCTGTACTGATCTCAGCTTTTCCCTGTCCGTCCAGATTCAGCCGGATATTTATCCGGGTTTCCTTAGTCTGCCTTGACACCTCAGATTGTCGATTCATAAAAAAGTTCCTTGAAACCGGCAGAATTTTGTTTTATACAATCGTCTAATCAACTGGTACTCTGCTTTTATTTTCCGGCTTGTCACAGCGTAACGTAAAACGCAACAACACGCCATAACGAATCTTTCTAAAATACGCGCATTTCCGACATTTGTCAACGTCGATTCCATCACCTGGTGTACATTCAAATAACCGTTTGAAATTTCATAATTAATTGGTATATTAAAGGTGTATATAATTTAAGGGAAGCGTTATGGATGTTCAGGCTGCAGGAATAAACAGCTATTATACATATCAATCCGCCCTTGAACGGGGATCTGACCTGATATCTTCGTCCTCCAGGCCCGAATCCCAGGCGCAGGATACCGAGATCAGCGAAGCCGCATCCCTGTTCGACAGTGAGGAACAGGTTGGTTCGGATTCCCAGACCCAGACAGATGAAGCCGCCCAGAAAAAAAGTCAGCCGTCAGAGGCAGATGCAGAGTCGCGGCTTACCTTGGACGAAAAATTACTCATCGAAAAACTTGAAAAAGTTGACGCTGAAGTTCGGGCTCACGAAATGGCCCATATTGCCGCCGGCGGAGAATATATCACCTCTGGTGCCACTTTTTCCTACCAGCAGGGCCCTGACGGAAAAAAGTATGCAGTAGGCGGAGAGGTCAGTATTGACACAGCTTCCGAACCTGGGGACCCCGAGGCAACATTACAGAAAATGCGGCGGGTGCGTGCCGCAGCGTTAGCCCCTGCCCAGCCATCCTCCCAGGATTTAAAAGTAGCATCCAACGCTGCATCCCAGGCGGCAAAAGCCATGGCTGAAATCACACAGCTTATATCAAATGAGCAGGCCGGACAGATGGAGACAGCAGTGTCCGGATATACACGGCAGCAGGTTTCCGATGCGTATACCAAAACAGGCAGCATGTCCGACCAGAATAGACCCAATCAAGATACCCAAAATTCATTTCATATCGCTGTCTGAAATAAAAGTATATTGTTATGAAGGTATTTTTTTGATATTATTTGAATATCAATTGATACAAACCGGGGGTAAATATCATGGGGATGACCGTCCAAAACAATGGTTCAGCTTTACAGGCTTTTTCAAACCAAATATTGGTTTCTTCAAATAATGTAGCCAACTCCCTGTCGGACGAGTTCAAGGCGGACAGAGCGTATAATGTTGAGGCAAAAAACGGACAGGTACAAACTTTCATCTCCAAAACCCAGGCAAGCGCAACTCTGGCTGAAGATCCTCTCAAAAATGATGGTTCGTTAAAGGAATTATCCAATACGAACATTGCAGAGGAAATGATTGTGCAGATTCAAGCCCAGAATGGGTTTGACGCCAATGCCAAAATGATTCAGACCTATGATGAAACAACCGGAACCCTACTGGACACCATCGCATAAGCCGGCATGTTTGGAATAAAAACGACCCCACCCCACAGACAAGTGCGGATGATCTTACTACTAACTATTGATCATTTTACATTGTGACAAAGTTTACTTCCCTAATCCGCACCATTGCGATCGTTTTTTTGGCCGTGCTGATCTGCTTTGGCTGCGGCAAACTTAAAGGAGGCCGGACGAATCAGTCTGGCCTCCCAGGGCAATCTGATGACCCCGAATATAACAGATCCGGCCTCCTGTCTGACACCCGTCAGAGTATTGTCCAGGCAGCCATGACTGCCGTGGGTACGCCCTATCGCTGGGGCGGCGTTTCTCCAAAGGGTTTTGACTGCTCTGGGTTAGTGGTATATACCCACGCCAAAATCGGGATTCATGTACCAAGAGCAGCGAGTGCCCAGTTCAAAAACTGCACATCAGTATCTCGGCAAAATATCAAACCGGCAGATCTGGTTTTTTTTTCAGTACCCAGAAGACGGGGGGATGTTCACGTAGGCATTTACATCGGCAAAGGTCAGTTTATACATGCACCGGGTAGGGGGCGCAAGGTTACGCGCGTCTCATTGGACAATGTTTACTTTAAACACCATCTCATTAAAGCCGGAAATTTTTTTAAACAAAATGAAGGATAATTCCTGCATCGAAAAAACACTTACATTTTACTTTATTGTTTAAAAAGCCATCTCAAAATATTCTTTTAAGATGGCTTTCACACTCCTAATGGGATCTTAAATTCAGCTTAGGCACTAGAAAATAGGGTTCAATCAACGCATGGGGAACATATGACAGTTTTGCCTGGCGTAATCCCGGTATTCCAAGATCCTGTTCCCGATTGATATATCGTGCAGTCCCTTCCAGAAATTTGGCAGTCTCGCTATTGATCATCTGGGCGGCACCCTTGAAAGTCACATCTGATTTTTCAAAGTGAACATCCCAGGTGTCAGGCGAGAGGGGACTGAAAACAGCAAACGCTGCAATTTCATCCTTTACCATCAGTATCAATCCGTTTAAACCCAAATCTTTCCAATGGGAGAAGGCCATGGCAATTGCTTCTGACTCTTCCACCAGGGAGTTGGATACTGAAGGCGTGCCTTCAAGCAAACGCTTTTCAAAACGCATCACCTCTTTGCAATTACCCTCATTCATATGGACTATGGAGTAATCTGGATACGTGCGCGTAAACTGGGCAATAAGGTTTTTTTTCTTATTCAGTTTACTGCCCTTTAACTCTGCCAACTCCTGTGTCAGGTAAACATAATCTGCCTCATCACGGTCAGAGGTAATACTGAAATAACGATCCAGATCCGGCCATATATCCACGTAAGATTCAGGCACCAGCCCGATGTTTCCGGACAGTCCTGCGGCAATGGCCTTTTTTGAAAGATCAAACAATTCTTCAGGATTCAAATCCTCTCCGATGGGCATGAACAGGGCCCGGCTGCGATCGTCATGAATCACCAGGTTTTCCTTATAAAAAAACCATGAATACCGGTACAAGTTCTGCCAACAAAAAAGATTAACATAGCTGTACTCACATGAGCAGGGCGGGTAATGGCCCAGGAAATCAAGTATCAGGGGACGGGTCTCCAGATCAAATTTCCCGGGCTTAAGTATATTTGGTTCAGTCTGCAGATCATCAGCACTGTTGCTGATGATTGGTGGGGTATTACAGGTTTCCGAATGGCTATGACATATCATGGTTTTTCCTTTACATAACTGTTATTCAAGTTTAAAGGGGATGTGGTCCTTCATCTGCCTGAACCCGAGTTTTTCATAAAATGAACGAGTTCCCGGCTCACCGATCAATCCAATCCAGTCCACTCCCCTTCTTTTAAGTTCCTGGATCAGAAAAGTCACAATCAGGGTACCGATGCCAAATTTCCGGTAGGCTGACAGTACAGCTATATCCTGAATATAAGCATCACTACACAGATCGGAA
>NZ_DDYV01000306.1:0-4055 GCF_002348205.1 Desulfobacter sp. UBA2225
TAACCCTGCTCACCAGGGTAAAAATATCGACAAAGCTGATACGTTCTTTAAGAAAAGCTTCCACGGCAATTTCGTTGGCCGCATTCATAACAGCAGGCAGGGTCCCGCCTCTGCGGCAGGCTTCATAGGCAAATTCAAGGGATGGGAAGCGTTTTGTGTCAGGGGCGTCAAAGGTTAATCCATCCATGGCAGCAAAATCAGGAAAATTCAGGCTAAGATCGATACGGTCCGGATATGAAAAGGCATAGGCAATGGCGTGCATCATATCCGGTTCGCCTAATTGAGCCATAACGCCACCGTCTTTGAAGCCCACCATGGAATGGACAATGCTCTGGGGATGAATTAACACCTGGATCTGATCAACACTGATATCAAAAAGCCGGACCGCTTCAATGACCTCTAACGCCTTGTTCATCAGGGTGGCGGAGTCAATGGAAATTTTGGCCCCCATGTTCCATGTGGGATGGTCAAGGGCCTGGGCCGGAGTGATGTTCTTAAACCGGTCATGGGGCAGATGCCTGAAAGGTCCGCCTGAAGCCGTAAGAAAAATTTTTTTAAGATCGCGTTTCCGGTTGCCCTGCAGGCATTGAAAAATGGCGCAATGCTCGGAATCCACGGGCAGAATATCCACCCCGTTTTCACGCGCCCGTGCCATAACAATGTCACCAGCCATGACAAGGGTTTCCTTATTGGCAAGGGCAATCTGTTTGCCGGCGTCAATGGCGGCCAGGGCCGGGGCAAGTCCTGCAGCACCCACCATGGCGGCAAGCACCATATCCGCATCTGCCCATTGGGCTGCAGAAATAAAACCGGATTCCCCCCACTGTATTTCAGGACAAAAGTGGCCTGAAAGCCTTTTTGCCAGACGGTCGGCATGCTGTTCGTCGAGTACGGCCACCATGGCCGGCTGAAACTGATTTATCTGCGTTGCCAGAAGATCAATATTTGCGGCACAGGTCAAACATTTGACACTGAACTTGTCCGGGTGCATGGCCACCACTTTAAGGGCAGAAGTACCTATGGAACCTGTAGATCCAAGTATAGTGAGCGATTTCACAGAACAAACACCGAAAAAAAATAGAATACAGGGATGGCCAGAAGTAACCCGTCAATACGGTCCAGCATGCCGCCGTGACCCGGCAGAATCTTTCCCGAATCCTTGATATGGCCAACCCGCTTCATGGCAGACTCAAAAAGGTCACCAACCTGACCGGCAACCGCAACGCATAACGCACAGGGTATACAGATCAAGGCAAGGAGTATATCGTGAAAAAAAATCAAATTAAAGACAAGTCCGGCAGTTACTGATATCACCAATCCACCCACAGCCCCTTCAATGGTTTTATTGGGACTGATTTTAGGCGCAAGTTTATGTTTGCCCTTAAAGGTTCCCACATATAGCGCACCAGTATCATTGGCAAAACAAACGATAAGCAACCAGATCACCCACAAAGCCCCGCCCGCCATATTCCGGATCAATACCAGAGTAGCCAGAGACAAAGGGATGTATACAACACCAAGCACCTGCCGCGCCACCAGGTCAAAAATATGGGGTAACGTGGAAAAACGGGCCAAAACAAATACGCAAAGGGCCATCATATCCAGTGCAAGAATAAAAAAAAGGATCTGCCAGGACCCTATGCACGCACCCATGACCAACACGATGCAGGCAACATAGGAGACAATCCGGGTAGTCTGGGAGACAGGATCGGTGTCATTGGCACAAATGATATCAAGATATTCAAATATCGCAAAGATTGAAACCCCGGAGACCAGGGCCGCAAACAACAGTATAGACCCTTTCATAATAACCCAGAGCAGAAAGGGAATAAGAATCAGCGCGGTGAGCCATCGTTTGAAGTGCTGCATCATACCTTTCCGAAACGCCGGTCCCGTTGCTGGTAATCAATCAAAATCTGATAAAACTCCTGTCTGGTAAAATCAGGCCAGAGCGTCGGTGTAAAAACCAGTTCAGAATATGCGGCCTGCCACATCAGAAAATTGGAAAGCCTGAACTCTGCAGACGTACGGATAATAAGATCCGGATCAGGCATGCCGGCAGTATAGAGGTGATCAGAAACCATTTTATCCGTAATGTCTTTGGGATCAAGACTTCCGGATTTGACATTTGCGGCAATCTGCTGAACCGCCATGGTAATTTCTTCCCGTGCTCCGTAACTGATGGCCAGGTTTAGAATCATGGCTGAATTATTTTCCGTGACTGCCATGGCCTGTTCCGCTTCCTTTCGCACATCGTCGGGAAGCCGTTGAATCTGGCCGATGATATTAAGCCGGATATCCTTTTTTCCAATTTCTTCGATTTTGGTCCTGAGAAAATATTTAAGCAGATGCATCAGTGCCTTGACCTCTTCCTTGGGCCTGGCCCAGTTTTCCGTGGAAAAGGCATACAAAGTAAGCACATCAATGCCCAGTTCCCTGCAGGCCATGACGACATCTTCAACAGTCTGTGCCCCCCGTTCATGACCTTTAACCCGGTTCATCAGCCGCTTTTTTGCCCAGCGGCCATTGCCGTCCATGATAAATGCCACATGGGCGGGAAGCAGGTTGAAATCCAGTCCGTCAGGCACCTGGGTCATGGGATCAGACTTCAAGGATCTCTTTTTCCTTGGCGGCAAAAATGTCGTCCAGTTTCTTGATAGAAGCATCGGTGAAGTCCTGGACCTGTTTCTGGGCTTTGAAACTTTCGTCTTCGGAGATATCACCCTCTTTTTGTAAGTCCTTGAGCATCTCGTTGGAATCCCGGCGGATGTTTCTGACGGCCACCTTGAATTCCTCACAGGTTTTGGCTACGCTTTTTACGATTTCCTTCCTGCGCTCTTCAGTCAACGGCGGAATGGAAATGCGAATCAGCTTACCATCATTGGAAGGTGTAAGCCCAAGATTAGCCTTTAATATTGCTTTTTCCACCTCATTGATCACTGAAGCATCCCAGGGCTTTACGGTGAGCAACCGGCTTTCAGGCACGGACACGGTGGCCATCTGGGGAAGGGGGGTCTGTGTACCGTAATAATCTACCCTGACGTTGTCAAGCATGGACTGGGACGCCCTTCCGGTACGGACTTTGCCAAGTTCGGTTTCAAAGGCTTTCTGGGATTTGCCCATGCGGTCTCTGGTTTCTTCAAGCACCTCATTAATCATATTCTCACATCCTTCTATGTATTATAAATCCGTGTACCGATTTCTCCGCCGGTGACGGCTTTATAAATATTGCCGGCCTTGTGCAGGTTGAGCACCTGTAAAGGAAGGTCATGTTCCATGGCAAGGGATATGGCTGTCATATCCATGACATGAAGCTGTTTTTCAATTACCTGCATATACGACAGCGTATCAAACATCACAGCATCATCATGGACCTGGGGATCTTTGTCATACACCCCCTCCACCTGGGTGGCCTTGAAAAGAATCTGGGCACGGATCTCGTTGGCACGAAGGACCGCCGCCGTGTCCGTTGTAAAGTAAGGGTTTCCGGTACCGGCTGCAAAAACAACCACCCTGCCCTTTTCAAGGTGACGGATGGCTTTTCTGCGGATAAAAGGTTCGGCCACCCTGTCCATACGGATAGCAGACTGAACCCTTGTGGGAATATCAAGCTTTTCCAGGGCATCGCATAGGGCCAGGCTGTTAATAACAGTGGCCAGCATGCCCATATTGTCGGCAGACGTCCGGTCCATACCGGCAGAAGATCCTGCCACCCCGCGAAAAATATTTCCGCCACCCACAACAATGGAAACTTCAACGCCCAGATGAAACACCTTGGCCACTTCAGCAGCCACATAGGCTATCATCTCGGGCATAATACCGAAGCCCTGATTACCCATCAGGGCTTCGCCACTCAACTTGATCAGAACCCGTTGAAACTCAGGTTTCGTATCCAAGCGACTATTCTCCTATCTGGAAACGTGCAAATCTTTTAATTTGGATATTTTCGCCGATCTTTCCGATGGTTTCTTTAAGAACATCTTCAACGGTTTTCTGAGGATCTTTAATGTACTGCTGGCTTAACAGGCAGACTTCTTTATAAAATTTTTCCACCT
>NZ_DDYV01000093.1:0-5138 GCF_002348205.1 Desulfobacter sp. UBA2225
GGAAATTGATGACCACCACGTCGTGTTTTTGGCCATAACGATGGCAACGGCCTATCCGCTGTTCGATGCGCTGAGGATTCCAGGGCAGATCAAAATTGACGATGGCCGAGCAGAACTGAAGGTTCAGACCCTCGGCACCGGCCTCTGTCGCGATCAAGACACTTGCTTGAGTCAGGAAACGATCAATGATTGCCGCTCTGAGGTCCACTTGACGAGAGCCGGTACCGCGTGACGCCTTGTTGGCGGCACACCACTCTCTATAAATCTGACCGGAGGCATCATCCTTGTTGGTGCCATTGAACGTCAGCACCTGACCGGCATAGCCATTGCCCTCAAGGAAGTCTTTGAGCCAGTTCTGAGTTCGCCGTGATTCGGTAAAGACGACCACTTTTTTGGCTGCGCCCATCTCTTCCATGACGCTGAAGCCAATTTCCAGGGCCTTCAGGAGCGCTCTGGTTTTTGTGTCGATGCCAAGACTTCTGGCCCAGCGAATGTAGTCGGTCAGCTCTTCAATTTCAGCATTGAGCTTTTCCAGATCAATCTTTTTAGTCGGTTCCGGTTCTATCTCAGGTGTTGGGGATTCGTCATTGATGAGACCATCTTCTTCGTCCTCGAGGAGAATTTCATCGAGCAGATCGTCATCAATATCCTCACCAGAAATCAGCAACTCAAGAGCGGTTGCATCTTGTAGGACGTCTTCTTTAAGTTTCAAGAGGCGATCCCGCATGATTTCGAGTGTTCCAGCGACTGCGTGTGGCGAAGACGCTAACACTTTGCGGACTATCAGGATAAGCAAATGCTTCTGCCCGGAAGGAAGCGCGTATGTTTCATCCCGCTTCAGATAGGTGGAAACAGCCTCGTAGAGTCTGTGCTCCTGTTCGGTCGGCTTAAAGGGGCGAGTAATAAGCCGACGCTCAGTATACCGCACAAATTCGATGACCTGACTTCGCAAGGAGCGCCAGCAGAAAGTGCGCAGACGATCTCTCAGGCCGGATGTATCTCCGCCATAGTTGATGTATTGCGTTCTGAAAGATGCCAGGTCACCAAACAGCCGGTCATCAATCAGTGTCGAAAGGCCATAGAGTTCGAGCAGGGCGTTTTGCAGCGGGGTCGCCGTCAGAAGCAGCTTTTTGCGATCTTCTGTTGCCCATCGGATACGCTGGCCCAGCCGATTGCTTTCCCGGTAGGCATTACGGAGCTTGTGGGCTTCATCAATAACCACAAGATCCCAGGCAATCTCTTTGAGTTCTTCCGCCCGGCCGGCGGCAAAGTGCATGGAGCAAATGATGATTTGCTTGTCCCTGAACGGGTTCGGAACATCAAGCTTTTGCTGGTCTTTATAGGTTTTTGCATCCAGAACGATGGATGGCAGGTTGAATTTCTCGGAGAGCTCCAGCGCCCACTGCTTCCGAAGCGAGGCAGGACTGATGACCAGAATGTTTCGCCTGCATTCTGCCCAGTATTGACATAGTACAAGACCTGCCTCGATAGTCTTGCCAAGGCCGACCTCGTCGGCGAGCAGCACACCCTTTGAAAGGGGTGAGCGTAATGCGAAAAGGGCAGCTTCAATCTGGTGAGGATTCAGGTCTACACATGCATCAAATAGCGCACGGCCAAGGCGGTCGACACCGGTGCCGCCGACCCGGCTCAATTCATGCGCGTAGTAGATTGCATGGTAGTCCGTAATCATTCCTCCGAATCCTTTTTATTGCGATCAGCCGCGCCGCCAGCTTTTACGCACCCGTCGACTTCGTCTTTCTTATATTTAGGCAGGGGGCGATTGTCAAACGCTTTCGCCCGGATGCAGCAGCATGCGGATGAATATTTCACGCAGGTAATCCCGCTCAAACGCAGATCAATTCCATGAATTTAAGATTGGCCCGGGGGAAAGGAAACCGGTGAAGCTCGTCTACACGGACCCATTTATGGTCAATGGGACCATTGAGAGTCACCCGGCCCGAGAGATAATCGCAGAAGAATACATCCATTTCTATTTTAAAATGGGTGTATGCATGAAAAACCCGGGTTAAAAATTGCAGATTACCGGTCTCAATACCGGTTTCTTCCCGGATCTCACGGATGCACGCCTGTTCAGGGGACTCTTTGGGTTCCACCTTGCCGCCGGGAAATTCCCACAAACCGCCCAAAAGCCCGTCCAGTTTTCTTCGGGTGATCAGGACTTTTCCGTTTTTCCTGACAATGCCGGCGGCAATATGAACCGTGGGCACCTTTTTTTTCTCCGTGCGCCTGGGGAAAAGAGCTGTTGCCTGCTGTTCGCAGGCGCAACATTCCCGGACCAGGGGGCATGCGTGGCAATCCGGACGTCTAGGGGTACAGACCAGGGCGCCAAGCTCCATGATCGCCTGGTTGTATGTGCCGGGATCTTTTTCATACAACAAACTTGCGGCAATGGCCTTGTATGCGTTATGGGCAGCGCTGTGATTTACAGGCGTGTCAACGCACAAAAGCCTTGCCAGGACCCGCTTGACATTTCCGTCCACCACGGCATGGGGCTTTGCCCCGGCAATGGAGAGCACAGCCGAAGCAATATAATCCCCCACACCCGGAAGATTTTTAAACCCCTTATAATCATCCGGAATAATGCCACCCATATCACGGACCACAATACCGGCAGCCTTGTGAAGATTTCTGGCTCTGGCATAATACCCAAGGCCCTCCCAGGCCTTAAGCACGGTTTCAAGGTCTGCGGCGGCAAGGTCTTTAAGATCAGGCCAGGTTGCCATGAACTTCTGATAATAGGGGATCACGGTTTTAACCTGGGTCTGCTGAAGCATCACCTCGGAGACCCATACCCGGTACACGGGGATATCCCCGCGCCAGGGAAGCTGCCGGCAATTGGCCCGGTACCAGGCCATTAAGGCGGTTTGAACTATTTTACTTTGCCTGTTTTCCAGTTTCGCACCAAGTTAATAAATGTTCTGGTGGCGGTTCCCGAAGGCCCTTTGGGAATATACGCCTTTTTAGTAAAATCCCATGCCGTGCCTGCAATGTCCAGATGCGCCCAGGGGGTTTTGCCCACAAAATTTGACAGATACGCGGCCGCGGTTATGGTGCCGGCCGGTTTCCCCCCGGTGTTTTTAATGTCCGCCACCTTGGATTCAATCTGTTTTTCATAATTTTTATTCAAGGGCAGGCGCCAGACCGGTTCTCCGGCCAAATTCCCGGCCGCCTCAACCGCTTTAACCAGGGCGTCATTGTTGGACACAAGCCCGGTATAATGATGGCCAAGGCCGATGATGACCGCGCCCGTCAGGGTCGCTGCGTCAAGTACACAGGTGGGTTTGAACGTTTCAATGCCCCAGGCCAGGGCGTCGGCCAGGATAAGGCGGCCTTCGGCATCGGTGTTGATCACCTCACTGGTTACCCCGTTGTAGTGGGTGATAATGTCTCCGGGGTGAATGGCCCTGGACCCGGACATATTATCCGTGGCAGGAACGATAGCCACAACCCCCACACCCGGCTTCTCGAGGGCCACGGCCTGCATGGCGCACATCACCGCCGCACCGCCGCACATATCGTATTTCATCTCCTGCATACCCTCAGACGGCTTGATGCTGATGCCCCCGGAATCAAAGGTCAGTCCCTTGCCCACAAGGAGAATGGTTTCCGTTCTGTTTTCCGGCAGATATTCAAGGACCACCATGCGTGCCGGTACATAGGAGCCCTGGTTGACGGCAAGAATCCCCCCCATGCCCATCTGCTCCATCTCCTTTTTTTCCAGACACCGGTAACCCAGTCCCGTCTCTGCGGCAAGCTGTTTGGCATATGCCGCAAAATCGGCAGAGGTCCAGTGATTGCCGGGCTCATTGGCCATATCCCGTGCCGTACAGGCGGCAAAGGCTGAATTTTTTGCCTTTTCAATACCCTGGCGTACGATATCAAGATCCTCTTTGCATACAAATTTTATGGCACCAAGGCCGGGGTAATCGGTTTTCTTTTTGGTGCTTTCCTTATATTTTTCAAACCGGTAATCTCCAAGGATGATGCCTTCGGCCAGGGCACCCGCAGAGAGTTCCGGATCACCTATGGCCGGAGAGAGATGCTTTGGAGTCGGCAGACAGACAGCCACATCCTTAGCCTTCACCGATGCACACACCTTGGCAACCTCTCCCCCGGCTTCCCGCAGCATGTCCAGGGCAGCCCCTGTCTCCTTTTCCTTATTCACAGGGCCTGTACCTAACACCAGAACCCGGACGGCAGACATTTTTGACCGGGCCGGGGGGTAAAACAATATCTGTTCTCCACCCTTGCCGGAAAAATCCTTCAACTCAAACGCATTTTTAACCTGGGGCTGCACAGCGGCGTCGCATGCAGGCATTTTGCCCTTTGCCTCCACGGCAAAATAAACCAGAAGATCGGTTTTAATTGTTTCGGCAGCTTTGGTGGTGGTGGTGATACAGTCTTTTTTCATGGGGACATCTCCGTTTTTTTTAAAAATTCAAAATCCATTGAAATTTAACATAAAATCCGGGCCAGGTAAAAAAATTATATTCCGCATGCGCTATTCAAAATTGATATTGAACTGCAGGCAGGTTGGATCAATGATTGCCCGGCAATTCTTTGCAATGGGTTGACTTCCGGAATATGATCAGCATTTTATAATAATTGACAATCAAAATTACAGGATGTAATGATGAGCCGAGACTACCCGTTTGAAACCGGCGTATACCGCCCGCCCAGTGAAGGGGGCAGCGCTTCCCTGCTGGTCCGCTTTACCCGCAACTGTCCCTGGAACCACTGCACCTTCTGTACGATGTATAAGGGAAAAAAATTTAACCTCAGACCCCTGGAGGAAATTAAAGCCGACATCAATGCCATGGCACAACTTGTTGTCGATCTCCAGGCTGAATCAAAAGCCCTGGGGCACGGCGGCCAGGTCACCCGGGAGGCTATTCTGGCATTGCTTGACAAAGCCCCTGGCTTAAACCACCATCCGGGTGCGGATATGCTGATCCAGTGGATGGCGGTGGGCGGAAAGACCGCATTTGTACAGGACGGCAACTCCTTGATCATGCCGCCCCAGGACCTGATTGCGGCACTGATCTATCTTAAGGAAACCTTTCCGTCCATTGAAAGAATCACCACCTATGCAAGGGCCAGGACCCTTGCCCAGCGGT
>NZ_DDYV01000055.1:0-5565 GCF_002348205.1 Desulfobacter sp. UBA2225
AACTTTTTCCGCCCAAAGATGATTTTTCAACTATTGAAGAAGACGGCCTGTTCAAGGCCATGAGCGTTCACCAGACGGACCGGGTGGTCATCCTTGTGTCCCGTCGGGGGCACTACTCTTTGAGGAAAGCAAGCGGGATTCTGGGCCTGGGCAATAAAAACATTATTGCCGTAGATGTTAAACCGGATCACACCATTGATATAGACAAACTTAAACAAACGATCCAGGATCTGAAGCAGGAAGGGCGTACAAAAATTGCCGCAATCGTGGGCATTGCCGGGGCTGTANNGGGCATTGCCGGGGCCACTGAAACTGGGACCATTGATCCATTGCAACAGATGGCCGATATCTGTGAACAGGAGCACATCCATTTCCACGTGGATGCGGCATGGGGCGGGCCGATACTGTTATCACACACCTATGCCCATCTGCTTTCAGGCATTGAACGGGCAGATTCCGTCACCATTGACGGCCACAAACAATTTTACATGCCCATGGGAGCGGGCATGGTCTATTTTAAAAACGCCAAAGCCCTTGACGCCATTGCCTACCATGCCCGATATGTCAACCGAAAGGGCTCTGTGGATTTAGGCATCAAAACCCTTGAAGGTTCCAGGGAGGCCGCTTGCCTGATCCTGGATGCATCCTTAAAAATAATGGGTGCCAAAGGGTATGCCCTGATGATTGATCATGGTATTGAAACGGCCAGGGCATTTGCCGAAAAAATAGAAGAGCGGCCGGAATTTGAACTGGTGACCCGGCCTGTGCTTAATATTCTGACCTACCGGTTGGTGCCCATGTCCTTTCGGCAGAAACTGGCAACCGCCCGGGGGGAGGAGCGAAAACGCTTAAACCAGGAACTTGACGAGATCAATATCCGCATCCAGCGCATCCAGCGGGAAGCAGGCAAAAGTTTTGTCTCCAGAACCCGGCTTAAACTTGTGCCGGAGGATGACTTCATGGTGGTGGTACTTCGGAGCGTTATCATGAACCCCTATACCACCGAAGCCATCCTGGACGATATCCTGGATGAACAGGAACAAATTTATCATAAGTTTTGATCAGGGACCGGGCAGAATAAATGTTCTCCATCACAGGGGAGATCAATGAAAAGACAGATTGAACTGACCGTTCACCCGGACGGCCTGTATAACAGAACTCTTCATAAAAAACTGGCCGCAAAAAAATTACGGGCCGATGTCAATGATATTACTGCCCTTATACCATTGAAACGCTCCATTGATGCCCGGAAATCTGCGGTATTCCGGATACGGTATGAAGCATATATTAATGAACCCTATCTCTCCACAAAAGATGAAATTTCATACAACCCGGTCAAACCGGGCAGAGATGTGCTCATTGCAGGATTCGGCCCGGCAGGGATGTTTGCAGCCCTGAAACTGATTGAAGCCGGTATCAAACCCGTTGTTCTGGAGCGGGGAAAAAATGTCAGGGACCGGCGGTTTGACATCAGCGCCATACAAAGAAACCATTCCGTCAATCCGGACTCCAACTATTGTTTCGGGGAGGGTGGTGCCGGAGCCTATAGTGACGGCAAGCTTTTTACCCGCTCAACAAAACGCGGTGATGTCAAAAGGATATTAAACATCCTTGTACAGCACGGCGCAGACCGGGATATACTGATAGATGCCCACCCCCATATCGGTTCCAACAAACTGCCGAAGATCGTTTCAGCCATAAGGGAAACGATCCTGTCCAATGGCGGTGAGATACATTTCAACAGCCGGATAACAGACCTTATAGTCCAAAACAACAGGCTTGAAGGGGTGGTGGTAAATGATTGCCTTGAAATGCCGGGGCAAGAACTCATACTTGCCACGGGCCATTCCGCCGTGGATGTTTATTATATGCTTAAAAAACATAATATCCGGCTTGAGGCAAAGCAATTTGCCATGGGGGTAAGAATTGAACACCCCCAAAAACTGATCAATCAAATCCAGTACCATTCAAAAAACTATAGCAGCAACCTGCCGGCAGCCGCCTATTCCCTGACCTGCCAGACCAGTGAACGGGCGGCGTTTTCATTCTGTATGTGCCCGGGCGGCATTATTGTACCGACAGCCACCTCTCCCGGTGAACAGGTGGTCAACGGCATGTCCGTTTCCAAGCGCAACTCTCCCTTTGCCAACGCCGGTTTTGTGGTCAGTGTCGGGGAAAAAGAGTGGATAAATTACAGATGTGAAAATGAATTTGCCGGATTAAAACTTCGCATAGCCCTTGAGAAACTGGCATTTGAACTGGGCGGACATTCCCAGATCGCCCCGGCCCAGAAAGCCGCTGATTTTTTAAAGGGAAAAACCAGTGCAACCCTGAATCCAAGCTCGTATATCCCAGGCATCATATCTGCTCCCCTGCATGAGCGCCTGCCCAGGTTTATGGTCAAAGGCCTTGGAGAGGCATTAACGATTTTCAACAGAAAAATGCCCGGGTTTTGCTCCAATGATGCCCAACTCATCGGGGTGGAGACAAGGACCAGTTCACCGGTAAGAATTCCCAGGGACAAAACGACCTTTATGCATCCGGATATTCACGGGCTCTTCCCCTGCGCAGAAGGGGCCGGTCATGCAGGCGGTATCGTATCGGCAGCCATTGACGGTGAGAATTGTGCTGCCGCCGCCGCAAAATTTGCGCAATTTATTTGATACTGCAATCTTCTATGTTAAAATCTATTAAACAATATCTTAAAAAAGCCGGTGAAGAAGCCTCAAAGGAATATACCATTGC
Organism: Desulfobacter sp. UBA2225; assembly: GCF_002348205.1. Classification (NCBI taxonomy): domain Bacteria; kingdom Pseudomonadati; phylum Thermodesulfobacteriota; class Desulfobacteria; order Desulfobacterales; family Desulfobacteraceae; genus Desulfobacter; species Desulfobacter sp. UBA2225. The sequence continues at coordinate 2,746 of NZ_DDYV01000055.1, forward strand.
CCCGCGACGCAGTTCGGAAGAAAACAATAGCGCTATTGAACCATGGATAGGCGTGGATCTTGACGGCACCCTTGCTTTTTATGACAAACATTCCTCTATTGAAACCGTTGGAGACCCTGTACCTGCAATGATGACCCTGTTAAAGGATATGATCGACAAGGGCACACGGGTTAAAATTTTCACTGCCCGGGCAAGTGATCCGGAGCAGCTGCCCATTATACGAAAATGGTTGAAAATCCAAGGCCTGCCAGACCTTGAAATAACAAATGTGAAAGACTATAGTATGGTCAGACTTTATGATGACAGGTGCATACAGGTTGAAAAAAACACCGGCCGTCTGATCGTTGATAAATCAATTTAAGGATTCAAAATTATGAGATACCTTTATTATATCGGCGGGATAATTGTCCTGTTTTCCCTTCTTGNNTCTTGCCGCATACGGTGTGTTCAAGACAAAGGTTGAAATATCCAAGCCTGCGGTTGTGATCAACGACAGAATCATTTCCGAATCCGAACTTGAAACACGGATCAAATTAAAACCTTACTACATGAATCGTGATGAATACATTGATTCCCTGATTGATGAACAACTTCTTATCCAGGAAGCGCTCAACAAGGAGATCCACAAAGAAGAATCATTCCGCCAGTCTGTCCAGCAATATTACGAGCAGTCCTTGATCAAAATTTTAGTGGACAGGAAGCTTTCGACCCTTAAGACAAGCGTGTCCGACAATGAAATTCAAAAATATAAAATATTGTCGGCAAGCCGCCTGATCATATCAAAATTCGGTTATAAATCATTGAATGACGCGCAAAACAGTGTATCCCAGACACCGCAAAAAATAGATGCCGATTTTCTGGATCTTTCAGACGGGCTGAAGTTTACTCTTTTAAACCTGAAGAAAGGAGAGATGTCCCCACCCGTTGAATCGGGAATGGGCGTTCTGTCATACCGTATCGATCAGATTATCCCCCTTGAGGCCCCAAAGAGAGGTGACACAGATGATGAACAGATCAGAAACTTTATTGCCGGCTATAAACAGGAACAACTCATGGCCGACTGGATACGGGAATTAAAAGCGAACGCAGAAATATGGAGGGAAAAATGAACCGTCCTACCCCCTATAAACGCAAAATATATTTCATTAACAAAGAACTTCAGGGAAAATTTATTTTCAACTACTTTATTCTTTTAACCCTGGGAAGCATTCTTTTTATCGCTATTTTCAGTTTTTTTTCGTCAAACACCCTCTCCATTGTCTATGACAATTATCACCTGCAACTGGGCACCACACCTGGGATTCTTTTTAAAAAAATTTTGAGTACCCAGTGGCTGTTTATCGTTCTGGGAGGCATTTTTATCTGCTTTATCACCATGAGACTCACCCATCGTGTGGCCGGTCCCTTTTACAGGTTTGAAAAAACCGTTGATGAGATGATCAAAGGAGATCTTTCGGTTGAGGTTGGTTTAAGGGAAAAGGATGAGGGAAAAGAGCTGGCTGAAAAGATAAACCTGTTTAATTCAAAACTTTTACAGAACCTGAACCGGATACAGGACCTAAACGTCGGTATCGGTGTGTCTGTCGAAAAGATAACGGCGGGATTGAAAAAGGATTGTCGGGAAGATGTTTTAAAACTGGTGGAAAACATTGAAAGGAGCCGCAAAGACATTGACGCCGTAGTCAAAGAATATACAGACAGCAGCAGTCAGGTAAAAGGTTAATCTCACAATGCGGTTTATTGCAGCAGTACTTTTGAGCGTTGTGGTGATGCAGGCAGACGGCCTGCTGTCGCCCTGTACCGCATATGAGCTCAGGAGCAAATATGCAACAATCATTTATGATAACCCTGAGGATCTCAGGCGGTACAACAAAGAGCTGTACCTCGCTGGACGGCTGCGCTCCCAGGTCAGGCAATATAAAACCGACACCGTCGAACAGGAAGTCGTTGCAAAAATAGATGTCATCACAGAAAAAGCAATGAGGGTCCTGGATATGTATCCAAGACCTATCGTCGATGAACTGGCCCGGGAGGCGAACATTCCCAANNGGGTCCTGGATATGTATCCAAGACCCCTCAACTATTCAATTAAAATCCTGCCCGGCAGAGATGAAGTTGCCCATGCCTTTAAGCAGATTTACAACGTCAATGTAGATTATATTGCCTTTTATTCGCCCCGGCTGAACCGGGTATTTTACTCCTCAAACAACGGACGGCTGAGGGTTACCTGTCACGAAATCGGACATGTGGTGGTTGAAAGTTATTTTAAAATCTCTCCCCCCCAGCGGATACATGAGGTCATGGCCCAATACGTGGAAAAACACATAAACGATTAAGCTGCCTGCCCTGTTGTGAATCTTACCCTTCCGTTGATTGAGAATCCATTTTCTCCAGGCGCTGACGCGCTTTTTTATTATTTGGATCAACATAGAGTGCCTGCTCATACTTTTCCCGGGCCTTGAACAAAATACCCTGACGCCGGTACAAATCGCCCAGCTCAATCTTAAATTCAGGATAACCGGGTATAGCGGTTTCAGCTTTTTCCAGGGCCGCCATCGCATCTTTAATATTTTTCTGCCGGATAAAAAATCGATAGACCCGCCAGTATTGCGATATCTTGGGGTTATCCAGCTCTCCCAGAATAGCCAGCATCTCCCTGTAAATTTCCTGCCCCTGGCTCTGCCGTCCAACGGTATACAAGAAGTCTGCATAGGCAAACATGGGGCCTGGGGCTCTTGGAATGGCCGTCAATATCCTTTCATGGTCCACATTGGCCACAAGAAGGGTTCGAATGACCGTATCCGAGTATTCATCATCAAG